>JAYZXG010000276.1:0-4898 GCA_036141435.1 Pseudomonadota bacterium
TCGCGCCCGACCATGGTCCTGCCGATTTTCAACGAGGGCGGACAATTTCTGCTGTGGGATGACAATGCCTGGCGCAACGCCTGGGAAGCGCAGAACTTTGCCAATGCGTTGACCCCGATGTTTGTCCCGGAGGAAGGCGAGGCCCTGCTCAGCGCGCGTGATGCCCTGACCCTCAACGAGGCCGCGCTGGCGAACCTGGCCGCGGCATACAATGTCAATCGTATTGCCGTATTGCGCGCGGAAGAGCGGGACGGTCTGCGCCGCTTTGGTGGCTATCTGGTCAGCATTGCCTCGGATGGTACGTTCGAGGTGTCGACCTGGGGGCCGGAAAATGTTTTCGGTGGCTGGCGCGACGCCGCCGGGCGGTTTGTCACGGAGCGCGAGACCGATTGGAAGCAGCAATCCATCGTCCGCGACCTGGAGACCGAGGAATTCCGAGTGACCGTGCTCTATGGTGGCATCGGCGAGTGGCGCAGTCTCCAGGATGCCCTGACCGGCGCGTCGCTGGTTGAAGCGGCGCGACTGGACGCGATGTCGCGTGATGGCGCGTTGATGACGGTGAACTTCCGCGGTGCCCAGGAACAGCTGATCAGCGAACTTGCAGAAAGAGGCGCCGTGTTGGAGGAACAGCCGGAACTGGGCTGGATTATCCGGACAGCTTTCTAGGCCTTCCTGACGGATCAGAGAATGACTGAGCAACTGGCGCTGGATCTTCCCGTCGAGGTCGATTTCAGCCCTGACAGCTATATCGCCAGCCCCGCCAACCAGGACGCAAGAGCGGCCCTGAACCGTTGGCGTGACTGGCCGGATCGTCGCATGGCGCTGATTGGTCCGGAAGGGGCAGGCAAATCTCATCTCAGTCACATCTGGGCCTGGCAGATGGATGCGCAGGTTTGCAACGGGGAAACCCTCGAAACCACGCTCGATACGCTCCCGAGCGGTGCCGCGCTGGTTGTCGAGGGGCTGGACGGTGCCCTGCCGGAGGCGGCTCTGTTCCATGCCATCAACCGGGCCAGCGAAGCGGACATCAGTGCGCTGTTGTTGACGGCTCGCACGCCGCCTGCGCAGTGGGGGGCAGCATTGCCGGACTTGGTGTCCCGTTTGCGTGCCACCCCGAAGGTGGCGCTGGCCGAACCCGATGATGAAATGCTGACCGGCCTCATGCAGAAACACCTCCAGGACCGGCGCGCGCCGGTCAGGGAGGGCGTGATTGAGTATCTTCTCCCGCGTATGGAGCGTTCAGTCAGTGCGGCGCGGGAAATTGTCGAGCGCATGGACAAACGTGCATTGGTAAAGCAGACCCCGATCACGCGGGCCATCGCTCGCGAAATCCTGGACACCTGGTCTCAAACGGAGCTTGAGGATGACGTCCCCAGCAGTTGAGAATGTTGATATCGAGGCGCTTAAGGCCTCGCCCTCGCGCTTCCTGAATCGCGAACTGTCCTGGCTGCGCTTCAACATGCGGGTCATCGAGGAGGCCGAGAACCCGGCCTTGCCCGTGTTCGAACGTCTGCGCTTCCTGTCGATTTCCGCCAGCAATCTCGACGAGTTCTACATGGTCCGCGTGGCGGGCCTGCGCGCACTGGTCCGCAACGGTGTCACCAAGCCGAGCATTGACGGACTGACGCCTGCCGAACAGATCGAACAGATCCATGTTCTGGCCAGCGAATTGATGGGCAAGCAGCAAGCCTTGTGGAATGACCTTCGCGAGGAAATGCGCGAGCACGGTGTATCCGTACAGTCAGCCGCCGAACTGTCCAAGACAGATGAAGCCTGGCTGCGCGGGGATTTTCTCTCGCACACCCTGCCGGTGATCACGCCGATGGCGATCGACCCGGCGCACCCGTTTCCCTTTATTCCCAACCTGGGGTTCGCCCTGGCGCTGCACCTGCGCAACAAGAAGACCTCCAAGGAGATGTATGCGCTGATCCCGATGCCCAGCGGGGTCCGGCGGTTTGTGGAATTGCCGTCGCGCTCGGTCAATGATCGGGGTCGCCCGGAACGTCGCTTCATTCCGCTGGAAACGGTGATGGCGATGTATCTCGACACGCTCTTCCCGGGGCATGACGTTCTGGCGCAGGGCGCGTTTCGCGTCATTCGCGACAGCGATATCGAGGTTGAGGAAGAGAGTGAGGACCTGGTTCTCGAATTCGAGAAGGTCCTCAAGCAACGCCGGCGCGGCGTTATTGTCCGTCTCAAGATGGACGCGGCGATGCCGGACTATCTGCGTGACTTCATTCTTGCCCACCTCAATGCTGAAGATCAGGACGTGGTGCCGATCTCCGGCATTCTGGGGCTGTCGCAGGCCAATGAACTCATTCCTGATGACAACCCGGACCAGCTCTTCCCGGCCTATGAGCCGCGCTATCCCGAGCGCGTGATGGATCATGGCGGCGATTGTTTCGCTGCCATCAAGGAAAAGGACATTGTCGTCCACCATCCCTATGAGAGCTTCAATGTGGTGGTGGAATTCCTGCGTCAGGCGGCAGCGGACCCGGATGTGGTGGCGATCAAGCAGACGCTGTACCGCACGTCGAAAAACTCACCCATTGTCGCTGCACTCGTGGAAGCGGCGGAGTCCGGAAAGAATGTGACCGCGCTGGTCGAGCTCAAGGCGCGGTTTGATGAGGAAGCCAATCTGAAATGGGCGCGCGATCTCGAGCGCGCGGGCGTCCAAGTGGTCTATGGCTTCATCGAGTACAAGACCCACGCGAAGATCTCGCTGGTTGTGCGGCGTGAGGGAAATGATCTGCGCACCTATTCCCACTTCGGGACCGGTAACTACCACCCGATCACGGCCAAGGTTTACACGGACCTGTCCGTCTTTACGGCGGATCCCGCCTATGGTCGCGATGCCGGTCGGGTTTTCAATTATGTGACGGGTTATGCGCCGCCCGCCAACCTGGAGCGCCTGTCGGTTTCGCCGATCAATCTCAAGGACAATCTGATCGAGATGATCGACAACGAGATCGCCAATGCACAAGCCGGCAAACCCGCTGCGGTCTGGGCCAAGCTGAACGCGCTGGTGCATCCTGAGATCATCGACGCCCTGTATCGCGCCAGCCAGGCCGGCGTGAAGGTCGAGCTGGTGGTGCGCGGGATCTGTTGTCTGCGACCGGGCATTCCCGGTCTGTCCGACAATATCCGCGTGAAGAGCATTGTCGGCCGTTTTCTCGAGCACACGCGACTTGTGTGTTTTGCAAACGGGGAGGCGATGCCGTCACCCAAGGCCAAGGTCTTCATCTCGTCCGCAGACTGGATGCCCCGCAATCTGGACCGCCGGGTCGAGCATCTCTGCCCCGTCCAGAACCCGACAGTTCATCGCCAGATCCTCGATCAGATCATGGTCGCCAACCTCAATGACGAGGCGAACAGCTGGTACATGGATGGTGATGGCGATTACCGGCGCGTGGATGTCAGTGCCATTGAGTCCCCCTTCAGTGCGCACGCCTATTTCATGACCAATCCCAGCCTGTCCGGGCGCGGTGAAGCGCTCAAGGACGACCAGCCGCCGGTGCTGACCGGTCACGGCAAGGACAATTGACCCGGGTGGACGATCTCTCCGCGGTTTCGCAGGAACTTGCCGTTGAACGCGATATTGCGGTCATCGACATCGGGTCGAATACCGTGCGCCTCGTGCATTTCCGTCTGCAGGGCCGCGCCATTTGGCCGGTCTATAATGAAAAGGTGATGGCCGGGCTGGGGCAGGGTGTGCGCAAGACCGGGCAACTTAACCCGCAAGGCCGTGACATCGCGCTGAGGGCGCTGAAGCGCTTCCAGAGAATACTCGACGCCAAGGGTGTCCGGGACATTCATGTCGTTGCGACGGCAGCCGTTCGTAACGCCGATGACGGCGCGGACTTTGTCGCGGATATTGCCGAGCGCACAGGGTTCCAGGTGCGTGTTCTGTCAGGCCGCGAGGAGGGGGAAATTTCGGCGCTCGGGCTGCTTGCAGGTATTCCTGATGCGCATGGCATGACAGGGGATCTGGGCGGTTCCAGCCTGGAGTTGACGCCAATCAATAACGGTGTGGCCGGTCAGGGAACCACCCTGGCGCTTGGCCCCCAGGAAGTGCTGGGGACGGGCGAATGGGATTATGATCGTGCCCGACGCAAGATCGACGACCGGCTCGCCGAATTCGGGCTGGATGACCGACCCGGTCAGACCTTCTACGCGGTCGGCGGGGCCTGGCGGACACTGGCTCACCTGGCCTTTGCCTACGAAAATCACCCGCTCAAGGTTGTGCACCAGTTCGACATGACCGCTGCCGAGGTTCAGTCCATTACCCAGCTGGCGATCCAGGCCAGCCCGGCCTCGCTTGAAGGTACGCCGGGCATATCGCGTCGTCGCGCCGGAACCTTGCCTTATGCTGCACTTTTGCTGCGCCGCATTTTCAGCAAGGGCAATTTCGCGCGGGTGCGCTTTTCGGCCTACGGGCTGCGCGAAGGCGTGCTGCTGGAAAACATGCCCGAGAGCTTGCGCGAACAGGATCCGCTGATTGCCGGCGCCGAGGCATTTGCCCGTCCTATTGCGCCGACACCGGGTTTTGGGCTCGCCCTGTCACACTGGCTCAGGCCGCTTTTGAACGAGCTGGAGCCGGTGTTTTCACCGCGGCGGGATCTCATCCTGCGCGAGGCGGCCTGTCGGCTGGCTGATTTCGGAGCGAGAATGCATCCCGATCATCGCGCAGAGCTGGCGCGCGATACTGTTCTGTTCGCGCCGTTTGCCGGCCTGACCCATCCCGAACGTGCATTCCTCGGCGCGACGCTACACTTTCGTCACAGCGGTTCGGGCAAGGCGTTCGACCGCCACGCCGTCGCACCGCTGCTCAATGATGACCAGCGCCGGATGGCAGAATGCCTCGGCCTTTGCCTGCGGCTGGGCTCCAAGCTCTCCGG
>JAYZXG010000277.1:0-4544 GCA_036141435.1 Pseudomonadota bacterium
ATGCGTCTCACTCCCTGGTCGAGATGGCCCAAACGGACACTTCTTCGTTAATCACAACCTAATTCCCCCCCTGGGTGTAGTGGAAATCAAGCCTTCCCCCATTGGCACGCACGTTGCACGTCACACGCATACAAACGTGCCAACGAGGACACAAGATGACCCATAAGTGGATGCGCACTCTTTCATTTGCTACCGGCCTGGCCTTGCTGGCCGCAGCGGGTGCGAGTGCCCAGTCGACCCAGACCACGGCGCAATGGGAGCGCCCCTATGGTGTCGCCTATGGTCAGGAACAGCGGCCGTGGGCCGGTGCCACAGCGAGCGCCGGCGCAGCAGCGCGCTCCTCTGCCGGCAACCGCGTCATCATCGACGGCGTCATCCAGACCGGTGTCGGCGTGTCCAGCCAGATGAACGGTCTGTTCGGTGGCGGCGTGGGCGCCAATGCGACCGCGATCGGCAACCAGCTCAACGTCAATGTCACCGGCCAGTGGAACACGGTCATCGTGAACTCGACGCAAATCAATAATGGCGACGTCAACGCCAATGCCCAGTCCAACGGGGAAACGAGTGAAGACAATGAAGAAGGCTAAACTTCTCCTGGCCACGCTGGCCGGTGCGCTTGCACTGACCGGATGTGCGACCACTGCCCGCACGGGCGGTTCCGACGGCCTGTACGCGCAACCCATCGGTGGCGCGCCGGTGACGGCCAACCCCACGCCCTATTCCGAGGCGCTGGTGTGCCTTGGCAATTATGCCCGGGCCAACAATCTGCAATCTCCGCGCATCGCGGTCGGTCGCCTGTCGGACTATACGGGTCGTGCGTCTCTGGAAGGCGGCGCCGCAGTCACCCAGGGCGCGTCGCTGATGGCGATCTCCGCCTTTGCCAAGGCGGGCATTCGCCTGGTCGAGCGCTTCGATACATCCGTGTCCGAACTGGAGCTGCGCTATGCGAACAACCAGTTGATCGGTGACGAAAACGGTGAGCAACGCCAGATCTATGCGGCGTCCCTGCCCGGTTCCGACTACCATCTGGTCGGCGGCATTACCGAGCTGAACTACAACATCCGCTCCGGCGGCGTGGACATTCTTGGCGGCGACCGCATCGACAGCGACCCGACCGGCGTTTTCAACCGCCGCACCTGGGTGATGAATATCGGTCTCGACCTGCGCCTCAACGCGACGCAGACCATGGAAACCGTCGACGTCATTTCCTACCAGAAACAGATTATTGGCCGCGAGATCAGCGCCGGCATCTTCGCCTTCTGGGACGAGGCCGTCATCGACATCTCGGCGGGTGGTCGCTCGCTCGAGCCGGTCCAGCTGGCCGTGCGCTCTGTCATCGAACGCGCCGTCCTGGAAATCTCGGCCCAGCTTTATGGCGTCGACCCCAGCGCGGCCTGCCACTATTCCGATCCGATCGGTGGCTCAACCAATGTAACCGGCGGCGTCAATGTCGCCTCTGCCTATGGCTCCCGGGAGACCTCCAATGTCCAAGCGCGTCAAACTGTTGAGCACGGCCATGAGCGCCGCGATCCTCACGTGCGCAGCTACCTACGCGGACGATACGACTGAGATCCTCAACGGGCAGGTCAATCTGGGCGCTGACATCCAGGTCACGGCCGAGACTTCGCTCGCTCAAGCGTCCAGCGCGATGATGACTGCCATTGGCATGGCCAATGCGCTGACCGTGGACGTCACCTCGCCGCACGATGTAGACAGCACCCAGACCTTCTCCGGCAGTGTTGCCGGACGCGCCACGACCGATGCCGGGATCATCGACGGCGCGGCGATCACGACCTCGACCATGTTTGGCAATTCGGCTGTGGTCATTGTCGACAACGGCATGGATGTGACCTCCCAGCAAGACGCACTGGACGGTTCCAGCGTGCGCTCGACGGCGGAGCTGGCGGTTTCCGATTATGCGATGACCTCGGTGACCACGGCCGGCGCATCGGCGAATGCCTGGGAATCAACCGCCTATGCCGGCGATGCCAATCTTGACCTGCGCCAGGACAGCGGTGCGGATGTGACCGCGGACGCCTATGTCCTGGCCCCGACCGGCGGGTTGGGCTGGTCCTCGACGACGGTCGCCGCAGCGAACGGCAATTCGGCCATGGTGACGGGCTATGACGCCGCATCGCAGGTGGTGGATGTCGATCAGACCAACCGGGGCCGTGTTACCGGCCTGGTGCGTGTGGACGCCGGGGGCGGCGGCGAGATGACCAACGCAACCGCGTCTGCCAATGGCAATAATGTCCGCATCGAGAACCAGGAAGCCTATGCCCACCTGCAGGGACAGCAAACCAATGACGGTGTGGTGCTGGCCGATGCGGAGATCATCGTCGGCAATTTCGACGTTGATGTCATGACGACGGCGTCGGAGGGCGTGGGCAATTCCGCGATCCTGTCCAATATCGGCTCCAATTCCTATATGGGACTGGACCAGACCAATAATGCCAATGTCACCGCACGCGCCAATTTTGACGGTGATGCAGGCGGGGTTGCGTTCCTCTCCTCGACCGCGTTCGGCAATGCCGCGACCAGCTATATCTGTTCGGAGTGCCCGGTGACGGCGACGGGACAGATGAACCAGGTCAACAACGCCACCATCAGCTCGGTGGTCACCGGACAGATGGCCACGGGCGGCATGATCACGGGCACGGCGACCGCGATCGGGAATTCCTCGACCTATCAGACGGTCAATCCGCGCTACTGATCAGCGATAGGCCTTGGCCTGCTGCGTGTACATGCTCGCATAGGCGCCGCCCTGTTCAATCAGGGCGTCATGCGGGCCCTGTTCCAGGATCCGGCCCTTCTCCAGCATGATAATCTGGTCTGTGGGACGCAGATTCGACAAGCGGTGCGAGATGATGATCAGGCTCTTGCCGTCGCGCGGCCGCCTGAGCAGCTCGGCCTCGGCCTTGGCATCAAGAGCCGCCGTCGGTTCGTCAAGGATGATGCAATCCGCCTCGGCATTGGCATAGGCACGCGCCAGGGCCAGTCGCTTCCATTGTCCGCCGGACATCTCGACCCCATCGACAAACCGCTTGGACAAGCGGCTGTCATAGCCGTCGGGCAGGTCCGCGATAACGTCGTCAGCCAATCCCATGCGGGCAGCCCGGGCCAGCTCCTCCTCGGACATCGGCGAAAACCCGGTCCCGACCTGGATGTTCTCACGCGCCGTCATCTTGAAATTGGTCGACGGCTGGAACAGGACACCGAACCGCCGGGCCAGCGCCTCGCGGCTCCAGTCACCCAGTTCGGTTCCATCCAGCAGGACGCGTCCGTGCAGCGGCTGGTAGAGACCAAGGGCCAACTTGATCAGGGTGGACTTGCCCGACCCGTTGACGCCAACAATACCGAGCGCAGAGCCTGCAGGCATGTGAAAGGACACATCATCCAGCGCGAGGCGCGGCCCGTTGGGATATCGATAGGACACATTCTCAAAGCGCAGCCCGTCATCGGGAGCCGAGCCCACACCCTGTCCAGCCGGACGCGCCGTCACCGGCGTATCGAGAAATCCGTAGAGCGTTGACAGGTAAAGCACGTCCTCGACAACGCCATTGAAGGCCGCGAGCAGATTGGTGACGCTGGCCTGGCCCTGTTTCACCAGCCCGACGAACATCGTCATCTGGCCCAGGGTGATTGTTCCCAGCAGGGTCACCCAGACAATCCACAGCTTCGCGCCCAGGAAGACCGCCGTCGACAGGATTGCAAGCAAGGCCCCCCAGAGGGCGTGGCGTGCCTTCATCGACAGGTCGCGTCGGAACATCGACTGGAACAGCGTGCGATACCGCGCCTGCAAGGGAGCATCGAGCCGGTAATGCACGCGCTCCTTGGCGCTCCCCTCCCCGGTGATCAGGCTTTCCAGATAGCTGCGCTCGCGCACTTCCGGTGTGCGGCCCTTGTAGAACCCGAAGGCCGTATCCGCGAATCGCAGATTGCCCAGGAAAAGTGGCAGGGCGCCGGCCAGGATGAAAACCAGCAAGAGCGGCGAAAATGCCCACAACAACGCCGCCACCGACACGAGGGTCAAAGCGTGCTGCAAGAGATCGAATCCCCGGCTGACGAGATTATAGGGTCGACTGGTCGCGAACTGCTTGGCGATCACGAGTTGCTGTTGGAGGTCAGCCCGCTCGATCTGTTCGAGGGTCAGGGCCGCGCACTTGCCCAGGATGGCCTGGTTGGTGGCGTAGCCCAGCTCGACCTGCAGTCGCGAACGCTCGAAGGCCAGCAAGCGGCGAGCCGCCAGCAAACCCGCGAGAATTGCCGCTTCAACACCCACCCAGATCAGCGCTGTCTCCCGATCTGCGCTGGCGCCGCTTTCGATCGCCGCGACCACGCTGTCGACGATGAGCTTGGACATGTAGAGGGCCGCGGCCGGCAACAGCGCCACGACCACTGTCAGCACCGCGATCCAGACGATCAGCCAGGGCTGGGTTGCCCACACCAGTCCCGCCGTGCGCACACCATGGGTCCAGGCTGTCGCGAGGGACGGCCGGGCCTGCGCGGTGTCGGAGCCGGTATCCGCCATCGGTCTCTAGGCG
>JAYZXG010000278.1:0-8209 GCA_036141435.1 Pseudomonadota bacterium
GATCTGGTCATCCTGGAGCGGCACAATCTCTTTGCCGGCGGCCAGGTCGGCAGGCACCGGCGTCTCAGAACCCATTATTTCTTGCGGAAACTGTCGAGGCTGACGACCTGTGCGCCTTCATCATCCGTCCCGGTGGCCTCAACGCGCGCCTCTTCATTGTCGGACGCGGCTGCCTCGGCGACAGGCTGGATAGCATCTTCATCGACCATGTCATGCTCGAACTGAAGATGGAATCCAACGCTGGGATCGTGAAAACGAGACACCGCCGAGAATGGAATCTTCAGGTATTTCGGCACGCCGGAGAATTTCAGCGTCACCTCAAAACCCAGATCGGAAATATCCAGATCCCAGAACTGGTGCTCCAGCACGATGGTCATTTCCTCGGGATATTTCTCGAGCAATGACTCATCGATGTCCACCCCGCGAGCACGCGTGCGGAATGTAATGTAAAAATGGTGTTGTCCCGGCAGTCCCCCCGGACCTGCCGCCTTGTGCAGAGCCTGTTTCACAACTCCGCGCAATGCTTCCTGCGCCATGACGTCATAGCGCATAAGATCTTTAGCCATTGGCCTACCCCCGGATCTCACATTGGTAGCGTAGCGGAGACTTCAAGCGCGTCAACGGATTCCGGCCTCTCAACTGTAATCAATCATTCCTCGCGGGAAGATCGCTCGCGCGTATCGCGCAGGGCGCGTGATTTTCCCATATGGCGCGAGCAATCCCGAGGATTGCTCGTCAACGTCAACTGGTCCGGGGGCCGGAATCGGTCACCGGACAGGCCGTTGTCAGGGCGAACTCGCAGGACGGACCGCACTGCAGGCCTTTGCGCTCGCAGCTGGAGACAAACAGGCTGAGCCAGGTCTGGGCGGTTGCCACGTCACTGAAGACGCAGACCTGGAAACCGCCACCGCGCAGCGCGTTGCGGAAGATCAGCTCACCCAGGCTCGGGTTTTCAATGTCCGATGACACCAGCGCGATGGCCGTCTTGGACGGTGTCAGATCGACGAAAAAACTGGCCAGTTCGATGGCATCATCTGCGCTGAGATCAATGCCGGAGAGGCTCAGGTCAAACAGGTAGCGAACGGGTCGACCCGTATGATTTCGTGCTGAGATTTCCTCGAAGGTGTCAAGCCAGTCCAGCGGCGCTTGCGGTGCCGGGGCAGAGATGGAGAGGGTGGAGAAATCCAGCCAGTCTATGTTTGACCCATCAGGCATGGTCACCCTCGTTCGAATCAACTGGTTCCATGATGAAACGAATGCGTTGACGAAAATTAAACCTGACGACCAGGCGAACGGGTGTGAGTGGAGGCTTCTGTTGCCAGGCGCCTCCGAGCCCCGCCTATTCCGGCTAAAGGGAATAGGAGTTTTAGCGAGATTTCCCGCGCTGCTTATGCAGCGAGAGCGACCTCTTCAGCGTAGTTGTCATTAGCAACTATAAAATCGAGCCTGTAACGGGCCTCACCCGAGCGAAAGCAATCCCCTTTACCCGTCTGTCGATCCTGTTTCGGCCCCCACAGAGATCTCGTCGGCAAAAGCTGGCTGAGATCGGCTTCCCTGCGCAAGCAGGGAAAATTTGGTGGAGCCGCCGGGTACTGCCCCCGGGTCCAGTCCGGTTATTACGAGCGCGTTTATCGCCATAGCCGGCGAACCGGCAGTGATGAATATAGTCCCGGATGATGGCGATTTGAAGGGAGGCGCACAGGTCGGATCAATAGGCGGTGACAATAAGCGCCAGCGCCAACAAACCGATACACATGATATAGAAGAATTGCAGGAAGAGACTGCGCAGAACCGCGCCGATCCAGCTGGACCCGTAGAAGCCGCGGTCGCACAGCGTCTGAAAGCCCAGCACCCCAACCACACCCGCGAGGGCCAGGCCGATGGTGATCGCCGACGACACCTGTCCAAGCCGTCCGCCCAGGACGAGAATGGCCATGATCGGCAAATAGGCTGCATGCCAGTAAAGCGAATAAATGACGTGCTCGATGACCCGTCGGCGAGGATGTACGATCAGATTGAGCAGCGCATAGGCGATCACCATCGCGATCAGGGCCTGGGCTGCGGCAGCGGTGACCTGTTCCTCGAAAACCTGCGGAAATTGCACGGCGAACCGTGACGGCGGTCCGAAACGCAAGCCGTCACCGAGAGTGTCGAACTCGGTCAGACAGGCCGGCCGGTCCGGCAGCTGGCGGCCCTCCGGTGGCTGTCCGTACTGGAAAAGCTCGATCTGGAGCAGGGTATCGCGTGCATAAACCAGTCGCCCGGCGGAATTGATCTCGTCCGCACCGGGCATCACACCGCAGAGCGTGTCTGCAGACAGGTCCCCGCCGGCAGTCGGCTGCTGGCGATCAGAGGCGGCGAGGGCGGCAACCCGTTCGGCAATTTGCGTGGCGTCCTGCGCCCGAATGCTCTGTGCGTCAGGCTGTATATCGACCCCGATCACGCGGACCCCGGCCGATGACATCAGCAGGAAAAACATCACGCTGACAATCAGGTAGATGCGAATGGGGGCGGTGTGGCTCTGTCGTCGCCCGTCGACATAATCGCGGGCCACCTGACCCGGGTGGGTGAAGAGCCGCCGAAATGTGGAAAAGAACTTTCCTTCCCACACAAATATGCTGCCCACCGTGTCAGTCAGCAGCGCCCAGGCGGGGCGCCGGATGTCCTCTGCGGATTGCCCGCACTGCGTACAGTATTTTCCGCTCATCCCTGCGCCGCAATTGGCGCACGACAGGCGGTCTGCGTCATCTGGATGTTCTGGTGTCAATACAGCCCCCGAGCCTTGCGGGCAGGAGAGCCCGCAAGACCCGGTGGGTCAAGGCCTGGATGGGACCACTAGCCCATGCAGAAAACATTCAGCTTGTGACCATCAGGGTCGCGGAAATAACCGGCATAGAAGCTGCCATCACCACGCGGACCAGCGGGGCCTTCGCACGTCGCCCCCAACTCCTCGACGGCGAGCTTGTAGACCTTGTCGACCTGGGCCGTATCCTTGGCCTGGAACGCAATCATGACGCCGTTGCCGACGGTCGCCGGCTTGCCGTCAAACGGCTTGGTGAGGCCGACGCCACAACCCTGACCGGGATTGGCCCAGGCAATGAAATTCTCGTCTTCCATCATTCGGCCGACGCCAAACTCAGCGCAGAGCTTGTCGTAGAAGGCCGAGGCCTTGGCCATGTCATTGGTGCCGAGGGTCACGTATCCGATCATCATCTTCTCCCTGTTCGGAAAATTGCAAAGTGTTCTGGTATTGTTCTGGCGGATGACGCTACAGGAAGCGGCGTCCCAGGCAAGCGAAATCTGGGCATGCCCACTATGTATTTTCTGTGGAGACACATGACAGATGGCATTCCGCATGGTCGAATCGCGGTCTAGTCTTCTGCGCTAGAATGAAGAGGTGTGTGATGGCTGACGCGGTAACTCTGGAAGGACCGGGCACAGGCGAACAGGTCGTCGGCTCGAAGGCCGAATATGCCTATCTGGATCTGCTGCGCGATATCCTGGAAAACGGTGCCGAGCAGAATGACCGCACGGGTGTGGGAACGCGCGCCGTGTTCGGACGCCAGCTGCGCTGCGACCTGTCCGAGGGATTTCCGCTCCTGACCACCAAAAAGGTCCATTTCAAGTCCATTGCCATCGAACTTCTCTGGTTCCTGCGCGGCGAGACGAATGTGAAATGGCTGCAGGAGCGTGGCGTCAGCATCTGGGACGAGTGGGCCGATGAAAACGGTGATCTCGGCCCTGTCTACGGCAAGCAGTGGCGGCGCTGGGAAGGCCCGGACGGCACCGAGATCGACCAGCTCGCCAATATCATCAAGCAGATCAATGAGAACCCGTCCTCGCGCCGGCTCATCGTGTCAGGCTGGAATCCGGTTGATGTGCCCAATATGGCGCTGCCGCCGTGCCATACGCTCTACCAGTTCAACATCGCCAACGGTAAACTCTCTTGCCAGCTCTATCAGCGCTCGGCAGACATGTTCCTGGGCGTGCCGTTCAACATCGCCTCCTACGCGCTGTTGACCGCCATGGTGGCCCAGGTCTGCGGGCTGGAGCCGGGTGAGTATATCCACACGTTCGGGGATGCGCACATCTATTCCAATCACATGGACCAGGTGGCCGAACAGCTCTCGCGGACCCCGCGGGCACTGCCGCAACTCAAGCTCAATCCCGATGCGAAGGACCTGTTTTCCTTCGAGTATGAGGACATCGCGCTGGAGGGATATGACCCGTATCCGCGCATTTCCGCGCCGGTCGCGGTCTGATTCATGCCGACCAGCGCCCCGACGGTGATCGCAAAGTCCGGTATGTCCGCGACGATCCAGTCCGGGGGGCTCGGGCTTTTCCAGCTTGTTTTTCGCCGCGCGACCGTGAAGGCGGAACTGCCCTGCCGCGGTCACCAGCCAGTCGATGATGACCCCGCACGCCTGCTCGAGAAGGCGATGGTCGAACTGGCCTTTTTCGACGAGTGCGACGACGTGCTGGAATGGGCAGACGAGCTTGGTCTCGATGTCGCCAGGCCCGAAACGCTTGCGGAATTCAAGGCGGTCGACGCGGCGCGCTCCACTCTCATCGCCTTGATCGGGCAACAGCGTTATGACGCCCTGCAGACGGAGATCGCTGTGGGCCAGGCCCTTTCGGCGGCCGCTTTCGGATACGCTTCCAGCCAGGACGACCAGACATGAATACCATCGTTCCCCGCATCAGCCTGATCGTGGCGCGCGGGCGCAATAATATCATCGGGTCGGACGGCGACCTGCCCTGGCGACTGAGCTCGGATCTCAAGCTGTTCAAGGCCATCACCAAGGGCAAGCCGGTCATCATGGGGCGCAAGACCTGGGAGAGCCTGCCGCGCAAACCCTTGCCGGGGCGGCTCAACATCGTGGTGACGCGCCAGGCGGGATACACAGCCGAGGGCGCCCAGGTCGTGGGGGATATGGGTGATGCCTTCGATGCCGCTTTCATCCAGGCCAATACCGACCGGGTGGATGAGGTCTTCGTGATCGGCGGCGCCCAGATCTATGCTGCTGCGATGACTGTCGCAGACCGTCTGTATCTGACCGAGGTCGATGCTGCGCCCGTCGGCGATGCCGCATTTCCCGATTTCTCAGAAAAGGACTGGTCCGAGCTTGGCCGGGAGGTCTATCCTGCCAGCGAGGTGGACGACCACGCCTTTGTATTCCGCGCGCTTGAACGCGTGTGAGCCGGTTTTCAACCGGCCAGATTTCAGCAGGGGGGATTCTCCCTCCGCGCGTCCCGCAGTACCAGACTTGAACCGGAGCGCGCATGCGTTCATTTACATCCTGATACACGACAGAAGGATTGAACCACTCCATGCCATGGAATGACAATCAGGGCGGCGGCCAGGGTCCTTGGGGCTCCGGTGGCGGCAATAACAACGGACAGAACCCGTGGGGCCAGCGCCCCAACGGGGGTGGCGGCGGTGGCGGTGATCAGCCGCCGGATCTCGACGAGGTCGTCCGCCAGATGCAGGACAGCCTCGGCCGCATGTTTGGCGGCAAGGGCGGTGGCGCTGGCGGCGATGGCAAGAAGGGCGGGGGCGTTTTCAGCTTCGGCCTGATCGTGCTGGTGCTGATCGGTGTCTGGTTCGCGTCCAGCGGCTGGTACCAGGTTGGACCGAACGAGAACGGCGTCGTTCTGCGCTTCGGTGAATACAGCCGCACCACGCAGCCGGGCCTGCACTTCAAGCTGCCGTCTCCGCTCGAGACCGTCATGCTGCCGGAAGTGACAACGACCCAGTCACTGACCATCGGTACCGGCCAGGAAGGCCAGATGCTGACGCGTGACGAAAATATCGTCGATATCGACTTTGCCGTTCAGTGGCGTGTCGACCTGTCTTATCCAGACGGCGTCCGTGACTTCCTGTTCAACGTGCGCAACCCGGAAAATACTGTCCGCGCGGTGTCCGAGAGTGCGATGCGTGAAGTTATCGGTACGTCCGACCTGGAATTCATCATCACGGAAGGTCGTGGTGAGGTATCCCAGCGGACGCGTGACCTGGTCCAGGCCACCTTGAACGAGTACGAAGCGGGCATCCAGGTCCTGCAGATCAACCTGCAGACGGCCCAGCCGCCGGAAAGTGTCATCGCGTCCTTCCGGGACGTTGACGTTGCGGAACAGGATGCCGAGCGGGCGCGTCTTGAAGCCACCGCCCACGCCAACCGGGTCATCCCGGCGGCGCGCGGTGTTGCCGCCCAGCTGACCCAGTCTGCCCAGGCCTATCGCGACTCCGTGATTGCCCAGGCACAGGGTGATGCCGACCGTTTCGTGGCCATCTATGACCAGTACGCACTGGCGCCGGAAGTGACCCGCCGCCGCATGTATCTGGAGACGATGGAACTCGTCCTGGGTCGTTCCGATCTGCTCGTTCTGGACGGTGAGGCCGGTGCCGTGCCGTACCTGCCGCTCAACGAGCTTGGCAATAACCGTCGTTCGGGAGGCAATTAATGTTTAGAACTCTTGGACTTGTCATTCTGGGTCTCGCCGTCTTCATCGGCCTACAGAGTGTTTATACCGTCAATGAGCGTGAGCAGGCTTTGATTGTATACCTCGGTGAACCGGTTCAAAGCGTCAACGAAAGTGGCGATGAAGCGGGACTCCATTTCAAGGTGCCGTTCTTCATGAACGTGCTCAAATTCGATCGCCGCAATGTCGAATTCGACATGCAGCCGGAAGAAATCCAGGCCTCTGATCAGGTCCGCCTGGTTGTGGATGCCTTCCTGCGGTACCGCATTGTCGATCCGCTGCGCTTCTATCAGACAGTTCGCGATGAGCGCGGGGCCCAGCTGCGCCTGCGTTCGATCATGGATGACAGCCTGCGCGGCGTTATCGCCTCCATCCCGTCCCAGGACGTGATTTCCGGTCAGCGTGCGACGCTGATGGAACGTGTCCAGGCTCAGGTTGAAGGCCAGGTTGCGACGCAGAATCTCGGCATCGAGGTGATCGACGTTCGCATCCTGCGTGCTGACCTGCCGCAACAGATTGCTGAACGCGTCTTCCAGCGCATGCGCTCGGAGCGTGAACAGGAAGCCGCCCGCATTCGCGCTGAAGGTGAGCAGGACGCTACGGAGATCCGCGCTGACGCGGATCGCCAGGCGACCATCATCGAGGCCGAAGCCCGCGCGGAGAGCGAGCGCATCCGCGGTGAGGGTGACGCCCAGCGAAACGCAATCTACGCAACGGCTTACGGTCGTGATGTCGAATTCTTTGAATTCTACCGCTCGATGCAGGCGTATGAACTGGCGATCCAGAACGGTACGCCGATCGTGATCCCGCCGGATAGCGAGTTCTTCGAATATTTCCGCAGCCAGTCCGGGCAATAGCCCCAACGGCGCGGAAGATGATCACAGCCCCGCCAAATGGCGGGGCTGTTTTCATTTCAAATACCGCACGAAATCATGACGATGCCGTTAGGCCGGTTGCGACGCTGCCGCGCTTGGGGGTATTCAGGAGTGAACGCGTAACCCTTGTAGATGTGAGCCGAGCTGAATGTTTCGTTTTCTGGCCCCCGTTATGACTGTCGTCTTGATGCTGACCGCGCCTGCCGCGGTCACAGCTCACCCTGCACCGGACGGGTTCGCAGACCTGGCCGAGCGCCTGTCTCCGGCCGTGGTGAATATTTCCGCAGCCCAGAGATTGGACAGTGATGACCGCTTGCCGGACTTCCCGGAAGGCTCTCCGCTGGAGCGGTTCAACGACATTTTCGGTGATGGGCCGCGCATTGCGAACTCGCTGGGCTCGGGCTTCATCATCGATCCTGAAGGCATTGTTGTGACCAATAACCACGTCATTGATGGTGCGGACGAGGTCGAGGTCTCCCTGCCGGACGGCCGTGTGTTCCCGGCGCAGGTCATCGGCACCGACCCGGTCACTGACCTGGCCGTATTGCGCAGGGAGACCGATGAAAGCATGCCCTTTGTCGCCTTTGGCGACAGCGATCGGGCGCGCGTGGGTGACTGGGTGATTGCGATCGGTAACCCGTACGGGCTTGGCGGATCGCTCGCTGCAGGCGTGGTCTCGGCGCGCGGCCGGGATGCCGGTGGTCGTTATGACGACTACATCCAGACCGATGTGGCGATTAACACAGGCAATTCCGGTGGCCCGCTGTTCAATATGGCCGGGGATGTGGTGGGCGTGAACACGATGATCCTGTCACCGACCGGCGCCAGCGTCGGTATCTCGTTGTCCATCC
>JAYZXG010000279.1:0-9412 GCA_036141435.1 Pseudomonadota bacterium
GGGGGTGCGCTTGGTGGTCTCGAAAAACCGGTCTTCCGGGCTTACTCATAAGCGATACGGGAGCCAAGACGAACGACTCGGTCTAGAAGCACTCTGATGAAAAGAATTGCAGTTACAGCCAGTTTGCTCCTCGTCGCCGGATGCATGACGACCGCGGACGTGCCGGCGCGCGCGCCGCAGCCCTCGATTGCGCCGACCGACGCCGCAGCGCTGGCGGACCGCACCGCTGACGAGCTTGCGCACCTGGCCCGCTTCGACCCGGACCGGCTCGAGGATGTCGGTGCGGAGCTGAGCGCGCTGGCCGGCGTTCTGTTTCCGGATGAAGTCGCCCCGGTCGCTTCTGTTGAGCCCGTAAGTCCCGCGCCGCCACCGGAGGCGCTTCTGGCCGGGCCGAGCCTGCGCCATGGCGTGCATCTGGCGTCTTACCGGCTGGAGCAGAATGCAGTCTCCGGCTGGCAGGAATTGACCGAGGAACATCAGCAACTTGCTGCCCTTGAAGCGCGACTGGAGCAACGCCATATTGGTGATCAGGGCGTGTTCTTGCGTCTCAAGGCCGGGCCCTTTGACAGCCGGGCGGATGCCGAGGCCATGTGTGCGAGTTTGCGGAATGATGAACTCTATTGCATGCCCGTTGACTTTTCCGGCCAGTCGCTGCCCGAATAATCCCGCGGTAGGCTGGAACACAGCCCGATATGTATCGGGTGGTATGGATCAGGGATCGCTCGAAGTAGTGTTTCGGACATGACGGTGCATTCGAATTTCAAACTGCCATCTCGACCTATCGGACGCGTGCGTGACGGCGTCGCCGCGGCCCATGTGATTGTCGTGGGCAATGAGAAGGGCGGAGCCGGCAAGTCGACCGTCGCCATGCATCTGGCGATTGCGTTGCTGCGGATGGGCAAGCGGGTCGGCGCCATTGATCTCGACCTGCGCCAGCGCACCTTTGGCCGCTATCTCTCCAATCGACGCGACTGGTCGGATCGGCGCCAGGTGGAATTGCCGCAACCGAGCGAAGTGCTGCTCAGCCCGAGCTCGGCCCGCGATCTGGACATCGCTGAAGCGGAAGAGGTGGAACGGTTCTCCGAGCTGCTGACAGATCTGAAATCCCGTTGCGATTTCATCATCATCGATTCCCCCGGCGCGGATACGCACTACGCCCGTCTCGCGCACTCGATTGCCGACAGCATCATCACGCCGGTCAATGACAGCTTTGTCGATTTTGATCTGCTGGCTGAAGTGGACCCGGACACCTACCAGGTCGGCAAGCCGAGCGTTTACAGCGAGATGGTCTGGGATTGTCGCAAGCGCAAGGCGGCGCTGGAAAAGGCGTCGATCGATTGGGTTGTCATGCGCAATCGCATGTCCATGCTGGATGCCCGTAACAAGCGCCGCGTCGGCGAGGGCCTCAAAATGCTGTCGCAACGCATCGGTTTCCGGCTCGCTCCGGGCTTTGCCGAACGTGTGATCTACCGCGAGCTCTTCCCCCTCGGTCTGACCCTGCTGGACCTGACGGAGGACGGATCAGCCGTCCCGTTCACCATGAGCCATGTCGCGGCACGCCAGGAATTGCGCGATCTGCTGATTGTTCTCAAACTGCCCGGCCTGGAAGGGCAATCCATCCCGTTCTGATATGACCGCACTTGCTTTTGGCCTGCTCGCATTGATCGGATTTCTGGGCGCTGCCTGGTGGTTTTCCCGGATGAAAACCGAGAAGGCGGCGCGGATGGTGCGTTACCTGCTCGCTGGCGGGGCCATCACGGCGGGCGTTCTGCTGAGCTTGCGGGGGGCACCGGTGCTCGGGGGGCCGATTGGTCTGATGGGGCTGGGCATGTTGACCCAGGCCATGCGACGTGGCGCGGACGGGCCATCCGGGGCGCAGTCCCCGCCGCCTCAAACACCGTCCGGCCGGATGACGATCGATGAAGCGTTCGAGGTGCTTGGCCTTGATCGCACGGCGACGGAAGACGCGGTGATCGCAGCACATCGTCGGCTGATGAAGAAGCTTCATCCCGATACCGGCGAGGGATCCCCGGCGCTGGCCCGGCAGGTCCAGGACGCCAAGGAAATCGCCCTGGGCTATCTGCGAATGCGCTGACACGCGTAGCGCTTGCGATGTGCACGCAAAGATTGTATCTCTGAATGGGCAAAGCCTGGAGGAGAAGATGAGCCTGTCGCGTCTGTTTCAGCGTCGTGCATCCCTCGGTACCGATCTGTTCGGCAAGAAGCTTCCACCGGCCATTTCGGCGCGGGAGGAAACCATTGACCTGGCTGAAGATCTGCGCCGGATGAGTGAGCGTGCCTATCATGCCGGGCTCGACCGGTCCTGCAGCCTGATTGAGGTGGCCGCCCAGATGGTTGAGATGGAGGGCGTGGAGGGGCGCTAGTCCCGGCGCCCCGCTGAACCCGGCAGCTCCTCGCACCAGAATCCGGCACCGGCTTCCAGCACCAGGAGTCGGGCCCATGTTACGGATCAACTGATCTGCCTGATGGTCGGGGGCGGGCGTCTGCCGCCACGCGCTAAACGTCGGCGTTCCGCTGGACCAGCCCGCCGTCGGTCACGGAAATCTCGCCCGCAAGTTCCAGCGTCAGCAATTCCGCCTGGATCTCCCCGAGGGAGACGCCGGTTTGCCGGACCAGCTCGTCGACAGAGACCGGCGTCACTGACACCAGCGCCTGCACGCTTTGCGGCTGGGTTTCGTCAGAACAGGACCGGCGGGCGCCGGCATTGTCCGGAACGTCGTCATCGGCATCACAGTCCTCGGCGCCACTGTCCAAGGCACCACTGTCCTCGGCCGGGGCGAACAGGTCTTGCTGATCCTGTTCGGACACGCCCCGGTCTCTGAGATGACAGCTGCCGAGAATGTCGAGGATATCCTCCGCCGTTTCCACCAGATGCGCGCCGTCGCGCAGAAGCCGGTTGGTGCCGCGGGCGCGCGGGTCCAGCGGGGAGCCGGGCAGGGCCATGACCTCGCGCCCTTGTTCGCCGGCGAGGCGGGCCGTGATCAGGGATCCGGACTGCAGCGCAGCTTCCACCACCAGCGTGGCCAGCGACAGGCCGGAAATGATCCGGTTGCGACGGGGAAAGTCCCGCGCGACAGGCCGTGTGCCAAGCGCCTGTTCCGAAATGACCAGGCCCTGTTCGGTGATGGCCTGTTGCAGGTCCGCATGTTCGGGCGGGTAGATGATGTCAGCGCCGCCGGCGACGGCAGCGATCGTCCCGGTCTCCAGCGCGCCACGATGTGCGGCACCGTCGATGCCGCGGGCCAGACCGGAAACCGTCACGACCTCGCGGGATCCCAGTTCGCGGGCAAGCGCGCGCGCCTGGCGTGCCCCGGCCGCCGAGGCATTGCGCGACCCCACAATTGCGCAGGCTGGTTGGTCAAGCAGTTGGACCCGGCCCCGTGCGATCAGGGCGATCGGCGGATCGGGAATGATTGACAGGGCTGCGGGATATTCGCTGTCGCCCAGCAGGAAAAGCGCATCTCCCACCCGCGTGAGCGCTTCGAGCTCGGCTTCCGCTGCGCCTGTCGAGGGTGTGCGAAAGGGGCGGAGACGTTTTTGCCGAACCAGATCGGGCAGGGCATCGAGGGCGTCGGCGGGTGAGCCAAAGCGGCGAAGGAGTTTGAGATAGGTGACAGGGCCAAGGCGCGGGGTTCGGGCCAGCCGGAGTGCGGCGATCCGATTGCGGTCGTCGAGCGGTTGATGGCTCAATTCTCCTCCGTTTCTGCCCCGTTTTCCTGTTCAGATTTTTTCTTGTCGCCAATGCGCGGTTCCTCGCCCTTGAGGATGCGCTGGATATTGGCGCGGTGAAGCCAGTAGATCAGTGCCGCCAGCAGGCCGGACATGATGGCGACATCGGGTCGGCCCAGTGCGTAGGCGGCGACCGGCGCTGCCAGCGCGGCGATAAGCGCGCTGAGAGAGGAAATGCGGAAAATGGCGGCCATGGCCAGCCAGGTGCCGATGACAACCAGTCCAACCGGCCAGTAAACGACCAGCATGGTGCCGACGAACGTCGCCACACCCTTGCCGCCCTTGAAGCCGAGCCAGACCGGGAAACAATGCCCGGCAAAGGCAAAGCCGCCGGCGAACAGGCCGGCGACCGGTCCGAACAGGGCGCCGAAAATGGCGGCCGCAATGCCCGCCTTGCCCGCGTCGAGCACCAGCGTGGCGACCGCCAGGTCCTTGCGGCCGGTGCGCAGGACATTGGTCGCGCCAATATTTCCCGAACCGATATCACGAATATCGCCCAGTCCGGCCAGTTGGGTCAGGACAAGCCCGAACGGGATGGAGCCGAGCAGATAGCCGACAATGGCGGAGAGGACTGGAATAAGCAGATCCATGACATCACCCGTTATAGTTGTAAATTGAGCGTCCGTCGACGAAAGTTTGTGTCACCCGACCGATAAAGCGCCGGCCCGCCCAGGCAGAATTGCCACGCGGGGACTGGAAGTCATCGGGATGGCAGACCCACGGCGTGTCACCATCGATCAGCACCAGGTCTGCCGGCGCACCGGTTTTCAGGCGCCCCTGTGGCAGGCCCAGCAGATCCGCCGGCCCCGCCGTGAGCGGGCGAAGGGCCTCAACCAGGCTGAGTTCCTCGTCATGGACGAGCGCAAGCAGCGAGGCGAGCAGGGTTTCCAGCGCCAGCGTGCCCGCAATGGCCAGGGCGAAGGGCTCGCCCTTGTCATCAAACGGGGTGGGACGGTGGTCCGAGACGATGGCGTCAATTTCGCCGTCAGCGATGGCCGCAACCAGGGCCCGGCGGTCGTCTTCAACCCGCAGTGGCGGATCGATCCGGAAGGCACTGTCCAGTCCCCCGGCATCAACCTCGTTGAGGGTCAGGTGGGCGATGGCACTGGTGGCGGCGATCTCGATATCGCGCTTGCGCGCATCACGGATGGCGGCCAGCCCGTCTGCGGTCGAAACGCGGTCCACCATCAGTTTGCCGCCGGAGAGGGCGGCCACAGAGGCGGCCCGATCAATGGCGATGCGCTCGGCCATGGTGGGTTCCGATGGCAGTCCGTAACGCGCCGACCAGTCACTTTCCGTGGCCACCGCGCCGCAACTCAGTCCGGGCTCTGCGGCACGCAGCGACAGCCAGAGATCAAACTGGCTGGCATAGCTCATCACCCGGCGCAGGACCTGGGTATCAGCGATCGGGTTGTCGCCATTGGACACGTAGACTGCCCCGGCCTTCGCCATCAGGCCGATCTCGGCCATGCTCTCGCCGGCCAGGTCCTGGGTCGCAGCGGCGGCTGAAAGGACGCGCACACCGTGTTGGCCGAGCGCGCGGGTCATGCCGGCAAATCCGCCCGCTGTTTGCAAAGGGGAGTGCTCGTTCGGGGCCAGCACAACGGTACCAAAGCCACCGGCGGCTGCACCGGCCGCCAGGCTGGACTGGTTCTCACCATCCGGTGTCAGGGCCGGTTCCTTGGCGGCGCGCAGATCGATCAGCGCCGGTGCTAGGATCTTGCCGCCGGCATCAATGACCTCGTCGGCCGAATTGAGGTCCAGCTCCTCACCGATCTGGGCAATCAGCCCGTTCTCGACGAGGATGCCGCCAGGGCCGTCATGACCGCTGGCCGGGTCGACCAGTCGCGCATTGGTAATGGCAAAACTCGAACTCATGCCGCGGCCTCCTTGCGGATATTGGCACCGATCAGCTCCAGGATCGCCATGCGGACGGCCACGCCGTTTTCAACCTGCTCCATGATCACCGAGTGTTTGGGATCGTCCGCCAGCTTGGTGTGGATTTCCACGCCACGGTTCATCGGTCCCGGGTGCATGACCAGAACGTCCGGCTTGGCGCGCCGGATCGTGTCATGGCTGAGCCCGAAAAGATGGAAGAATTCGCGGCCCGAGGGGATGAAACCTCCGGACATGCGCTCCCTTTGCTGGCGCAGCGCCATGACGGCATCACAGCCGATGACGGCCTCGGACAGGTCGTGGAAGACGTCCACGCCCCATTGATCGATATCGGTGGGCAGCAGTGTCGGCGGTGCACAGACGCGGATATCTGCCCCCAGCATGGACAACAGGCCGATATTGGAGCGGGCCACGCGGCTGTGCAGGATATCCCCGACGATCAGGATGCGGCGGCCGCCGACCGAACCCCAGTGGCGGTTCATGGTGAACACGTCCAGCAGCCCCTGGGTCGGATGCTGATGCATGCCATCACCGGCATTGATGACCGACAGGCCCGTCCGCTCTGCCAGGAATTGCGGTGCTCCGGTTGCGGAATGCCGCACCACCATGATGTCAGGCTGCATGGCCGCGAGATTGCGTGCCGTGTCGGACAGGCTTTCGCCTTTCTTGGCCGAGGAATGGGCGATGGCGAAATTGACGACGTCTGCGCCCAGGCGCTTGGCGGCCATTTCGAAACTGCCCTGCGTACGGGTGGAGTTTTCGAAGAACAGGTTCAGCACCGTCATTCCCTTCAAGGCATCGGAGGATTTGTCCGGTGTCTTGTTGACCGCGCGCCAGTGTTCGGCGCGTTCAAAGATCAGGGAAATATCAACGGGGTTGAGATCAGCCACCGAGACGAGGTGGCGGTGCGGGAAATCATAGGAGAATGCCGCGCGGGTCATCCTGCCTCCCAATTCACAAAGGCCCAAAAATGTTTGCGGCGGTATAGGGGGCGTTGCGCTTGGAGGCAAGAGCAGCCACATCTGAAAGCTCAGGAATCACGGGGCCAGGACCATGCCGAACATTCGCGCCATGACGGACAGGGACGCCGGTGCTGTCCTGGATATCTACCAGCAGGGTATTGATACCGGTCACGCGACGTTTGAAAGCACCGTGCCGGGCTGGGCGGATTTCGATGCCGGAAAGCTGAAAGCGCCGCGCCTGGTCGCCGAGGGCGCAGGTGGCGAGGTCGTCGGCTGGGCGGTGCTCAGCCCGACATCATCGCGTTGCGTTTATGGCGGCGTGGCCGAGATCACGATCTATGTGGCCGGTGCCGCTCAGGGACAGGGCGTTGGACGCGCCTTGCTGACGGCGATGGCGGAGGCGTCGGAAGCGGAAGGCATCTGGACACTGGTCGCCGGCATCATGCGTGAGAACGACGCGTCGATCCGGCTGCACCGGGCCTGCGGCTTCGAGCTCCTGGGCTATCGCAAGCGTCTGGGCAAGATGAGCTATGGACCGATGCAGGGCCAGTGGCGGGATATTGCCTGGATGGAACGGCGCAGCGAGCGGGTCGGTGTCGACTAGGGGGCCTTCGCACCGCCTTTATCGTGACGCGATCTCGACGGACCCGATCACGGTCGGAGCGCTTCGGCTTGACCTGCACGCCTTGCCCGGCGCACGGTCGCGTTCATGTTGAGTCTTCTTGCCTCCCTGGCCATCGCCACGCTGCAGCCGGATACCGCGCCGCGCTGTTCTGTTGAACTCGTTGTCCTGGGGGTCGCCCAGGATGCCGGCGCGCCGCAGATCGGCAATTCCGATGACCCGGCCTGGCAGGATCCCGGATTGAGGCGCCTGGCCAGCTCTGTCGCGGTGGTCAATCGCCAGACAGGCGAGCGGGTGCTCTTCGATGCAACGCCGGACCTGCGCGAACAGCTCTACCATCTCGACCAGGTCATGCCGGTGGACACCGCGCCCGGCCTCGACGGGATCTTCCTCACGCACGGCCACATGGGACACTATACCGGGCTGATGTTCCTGGGCTTTGAAAGCATGGGGGCAAGGGACGTACCGGTTTACGCCATGCCGGACATGGCCAATTTCCTGTTCTCCAATGGTCCTTGGGAACAATTGGTGCGGTATGACAATATCGAGCTGGAACCGCTGGAGGCCTCTGTCGGGGTCGAGGTCGCGGGGCTGACGGTCACGCCGTTCCTGGTGCCGCATCGCCAGGAATATACCGAAGTGGTCGGGTTCAGCATTGACGGACCGGATCGTTCTGCCCTGTTCCTGCCCGATATCGACAGCTGGGAGGAATGGGATGAGGAAGGCACCCGCATCGAGGACATGATCGCCTCGGTCGATGTGGCCTATCTGGACGCGACGTTTTTCGCCAATGGGGAAATCCCCGGGCGCGACATGAGCGGTTTCCCGCATCCCTTTATCGCCCACTCTATGGCGCGGTTTGCCGATCTGCCGGCGACGGAGAAGGCCAAGGTCCGTTTCATCCATTTCAACCACACCAATCCGGTGCGCTTTCCTGACAGTCCCGAGCGTCAGCAGGTGCTCGATGCCGGTTTCGGACTGGCGGATGAAGGCGAGCGCTATTGCCTGGGCGACTAGCCCAACAGCCAGAGCCAGAACGGGATGGTGATGAAGCAGAACAGTGCTGAGGCCGTGATGTCGCCGGCGGAATAGGGCGCGTCGCCGCCCATCTGCTTGGCCAGGACATAGGCGGAAGCGGCACCGGGCGAGGCGCCGGTCAGCAGGAGCACGGTCAGGGCAACCCCTTCAACGCCCAGGGCGAGGCCAAGGCCATAGAATACCAGCGGTGCAATCATCAGTTTCAGGAAGACCGACAGGCCCAGCAGGCGCGGGCGCGCTTTCATCGCCGTGAAATTGAGACCGGCACCTACAGCCAGCAGGATGAGCGGCAGGGCCGCCTGGCCGAGCAGATGGATTGTGTTCCAGGCCGGTTCGGGGATCGGAATGTCGAGCAGGTTGACCAGCCCGCCGGCGCCGGAGCCCAGGATCAGCGGGTTGGTGAGAATGCGATAGATCACCGAACGCCAGTCCGGTTTGGCGCCATCGCCCCAGACCGACAACGCGGCGACGCACTCCATGTTCACCAGCGGGATGGACGCGGCCATGATCAGCGCGACCAGGACTTCGCCCTCGGTGCCGAACATCGCTATGGCGATGGCCAGGATCAAGAGGCCATTCCAGCGGCAGGTCGCCTGGAACAGGCTGGTATAGGTCGGGCCGGGGATATTGAGCAGGGGGCGGATGGCCAGCGTAATCGCCGCCATGCCCAGAAAGCCCCCCACGGCGGCCAGCATGAACGGGCCCAGCTGGATGGAGCTGAGATCAGCTCTGGCGATGGATGTGAACAGGATCGCCGGAGAGAGGCCGAGATAGGCGAGGCGGGAGATCGGACCCCAGCTGCTGTCCGGCAAAAGGCCCGAACGTCGCAGGAGCCAGCCCACGAAAATCACGCCGAATACAGGCAGCAGGGCGGTTGCAATCGAACTCATTCGCCGAGCATCTCCAACCGGTCGAGCGCGCTTTGCAGGATATTGGCGGCGGCATGGGCATCAATGATGTCCTTGCGCTTGTCGCGACGTACACCGGCCGAGATGAGTTTCTCCTCGGCCTCGAAAGTGGACAGCCGTTCGTCCTGGAAGGCGACGGGCACGTCGCGGATCTGGCAGAGATTGCGTGCCATGGCCCGGGCCGACTGGGCGCGGGGGCCCTCAGATCCGTCCATATTGACCGGCAAGCCAATGAT
>JAYZXG010000280.1:0-3167 GCA_036141435.1 Pseudomonadota bacterium
GCTGTCGGGCCGAATGTTGCCTGGCCCAGGAATTTCGAGGCTTCTTGGGGAGTAGGGCTCTGGCTGGCGGGCGGAGGTGGTGGTGGCGCCGTGGTGCCGCCGCCGGAACTGCTCGATGAACCTCCGCTGCCGCCACAAGCCGCGACCACGAGGCCCAGACCAAGGGCGGTCACCCGTACCAATCTTCGCATAACATCCCCGCTTGCAAGTCGGCTGTCCGACCCAAGCGGAACAGCTGATTGCCTCTTCAAATGATACTCTGATGGAGATGATACGCACCGCAGGCGAAATCCGGTCGCCTGAACGGCTCATATTGTAAATTCGGCGTGTGCGAATGCGCTCGGATTTGACTCGTTTTGTGAGGACCTAGTCGCGAGAGGCAAGGTCAATCACGCGCAGCAATTGTTCAGGTGCGTGTTCCGAGAAGGTGATGATCTCGGCGCGCGGAGCAAAGCGGCGAAGGCTGGACGCGGTTTCGCTGACATCGACCGGATCACCAGGCCGGGGATTGAGAATGACCGCTGAACGTCCGTCCAGGACCCGCAGGGCGGTGAGGGTGTGCGAGATGGTGCCAAGGTAATTGCCGGCCACGAGAACCGGAAAGGCATCCAGTTCACGCAGGAGGTCGAGATTCAGTCCATCAGACGCGATGGGAGACATGATACCGCCAGCGCCCTCGACGAAGGTCGGTCGCGCAGCACCGCACTGGTCGCTGCACCAGTTGACGATCTTGGCGAGCAGGAGGTCCCGGTTTTCCCGGCGCGCGGCCATATCGGGCGACAACGGCGCCTTGAAGCGCCAGGGCGTGGACGCCTTGATATTTTCCGCGTCGACGCTCTGGCCATTCGCCCGGATCAGACGGGCAGTGTCAGACGTCGCAGCCGTGGCATTGTCGAAGCCTGACAGGACAGGCTTGAGCACGCGCGCGCGGCCCCCAACAACGCGATAGGCCTCCAGAAGCGCACAGAGGATGTGCGTCTTGCCGATGTCGGTGCCGGTGCCGGTGAAAAAGATCGGTCTGCGGTTCACGCTGTCTCCGAGGTCTCCTGCAGGAGGAGTCGCACGCCTTGCGCCAATTGGTCAATGTCCGCTTCTGTATGTGTCGCCGAGAAGGTGATGCGCAGGCGGGCCGTTCCCCGGGGGACGGTAGGAGGGCGTATGGCCGTCACCAGAAAGCCGTCTTGCTGAAGGCGTTCGGACGCAGCCAGCGCACGTGATTCTGACCCCAGCAGGACCGGGACGATCGGCGAGACGGGTTCCGGCAGCCCCGCGGCGGTGCAGAAACGTTTCGCCAGTTCGAGCGGTCGTTGCCGGCGTTGGACGTCCGATTCGACGATATCGAGCGCGGCCAGCGCCGCGCCGATCGTTGCCGGGGGCAAGGCGGTTGTGAATACCAGTGGCCGGGCCCGGGTGCGCAGCAGTTCACACACCGTTCGTGACGCACACAGATAGCCGCCATAACTGCCCAGGGCCTTCGACAGGGTGCCCATTTGCAGGGGCGGATGGACAGGTGTGTCGAAATGGGCGGACGAGCCCTTGCCATCGCCAACCACGCCCACCGCGTGGGCATCGTCGACCAGGGTCCACGCATCAGGATGTTCGGCGAGCGCTAGTAGCTCGGGCAGGGGGGCAAAGTCCCCATCCATCGAGAAGACGCCGTCGGTCATGATCATGGCATGGCGATACCCGGCACGTTCGGTGCGCAGGATTTCCTCCAGGTGCTCCAGATCATTGTGCCGGAATTTGCGGATTTCTGCGCGCGACAGTTCGGCGCCCGCATGGATGCAGGCGTGTGCGAGCTCGTCGACGATCACCAGATCCCCGGCGCCAAGCAAGGCAGGCGCGATGGCGAGATTGGCGAGATAACCCGAGCCAAAGACAATGCAGTCCTCTGTGCCCTTGAGGCGCGCCAGGCGTCGTTCCAGTTCGAACAACAGGTGATGTCCGCCGGTGACAAGCCGCGAAGCGCCCGATCCGGCCCCATAGCGTGCCGCCGCATCCTGCGCAGCCTTGATCACGCGCGGATCATTGGCCAGTCCCAGATAATCGTTGGAGCAAAAGTTGACGTAGGTTTTGCCCTGACGCTCGACCTGCATGCCGGCGGAATTGTTGGACTCCATCAGCCGGCGGCGCAATTGCCGTTTTTCCAGGCCTGCCAGCTTGCGGGCCGCGAATTTTTCCAGGGAGGGCGTGTTTGATTGCATAAGGGCCCTGTCGCACAGAATTCGAGCCTGCTAAAGCCCGCGCATGACCCAAAACACACCTGATCTGCCGTTCAACATCTCCGACCACCATGTCTGGCGTCCCTACACCCAGATGAAAACCACGCCTGCCGCGCTGCCTGTCACGGCAGCCGAGGGCGTCCACATCGAGCTGGAAGACGGTCGCCGTCTGATTGACGGGGTCTCGTCGTGGTGGACGGTGTGTCACGGTTATCGGCACCCGCACATCATGCAGGCCGTCAAGGCGCAGATGGATCGCGTGCCCCACGTCATGCTCGGGGGGCTGACCCACGCGCCGGCGCAAACTCTCGCGGCCCGCCTGGCTGGGTTGGCGCCGGGTGACCTCAATCACGTGTTTTTCTGCGAGAGCGGTTCGGTCTCGGTGGAAATTGCGATGAAGATCGCCATGCAGTCCTGGATCAATCGTGGTGAGCGCGGGCACACCAAATTCGTCTGCTTCAAGGGCGGGTATCATGGCGACACCCTGGCCACGATGTCCGTGTGTGACCCCGAGGAGGGCATGCACAGCCTGTTTGCTGGCGGATTGCAGCAGCAATTAGTCACGGACTTGCCGCGCGATGCAGCGGAACGCGAGGCTTTCGAGGCCCTGCTCTCGGCTCGCCGTGCCGAGATTGCGGGAATTATCACCGAGCCACTGGTCCAGGGGGCCGGGGGCATGAAATTCCACGGCCCCGAGACACTGGCCTATCTTCGAAAGGTCTGTGACCGGTTCGGACTGCCGCTTATCCTCGACGAGATCATGACAGGGTTTGGTCGCCTGGGGACGATGTTCGCCTGCGAGAAGGCGGGCGTGGTGCCGGACATCATGACCGTGTCGAAGGCTTTGACCGGTGGAACCTTGCCGCTGGCGGCAGCAATCGCTTCGTCGCGGCTGTTTGCAGACTTCTGGTCCGATGATGCCAGTGCCGCCCTGATGCACGGACC
>JAYZXG010000281.1:0-5649 GCA_036141435.1 Pseudomonadota bacterium
TGACGGCGGCCTGGCTGATCAGATTGTCCAGCTCGAGCGTTTCCATCAGATCCGTGTTCCAGACCATGCTGCGGTCATTGATGCCAATGTCCGGCATGCCGGAATAGACGTTCTTCATTGCCTCGACGCCCTCATTGAGGACTTCGCCGGTGCGGAAGACGGCACAATTGGTCTGCATGGAGCGCTGCATTTCCAGGCGGATCTTCGCCGTCGGGGTTGAGCCCTTGGCGTTACGGAAGCGGTCGAGGCGATCCAGCGTGTTCTGGCCTTCAGAAGCCTTGAATTCCGGCTGGGTCGCGCCCGGTGTCACGGTCTCACCGACCCGCAGGCCTGCCGCACGACCGAAGACTACGAGGTCGATCAGCGAGTTGGAGCCCAGGCGGTTGGCGCCATGGACAGAGACACAGGCCGCTTCACCGACAGCCATCAGGCCCGGCACGACCGCATCCGGATCATCGCCCTTCTTGGTCAGAACCTCACCGTGATAATTGGTCGGGATGCCGCCCATATTATAGTGAACCGTCGGCAGGACCGGGATCGGCGCCTTGGTCACGTCAACGCCGGCAAAGACCTTGGCGCTTTCCGAGATGCCCGGCAGGCGCTCGGCCAGGATGGCCGGGTCAAGGTGATCCAGGTGCAGGTGGATGTGATCGCCATTGGCGCCCACACCGCGGCCTTCGCGGATCTCCACCGTCATCGAGCGCGAGACGACATCGCGGGAGGCGAGGTCTTTGGCTGACGGAGCATAACGCTCCATGAAGCGCTCGCCATTGGAATTGGTCAGATAACCGCCTTCACCGCGGGCCCCCTCGGTGATGAGGACGCCGGCGCCGTAAATGCCGGTCGGGTGGAATTGCACGAACTCCATGTCCTGCAGCGGCAGGCCAGCGCGAAGGACCATGGCATTGCCATCACCCGTACAGGTGTGCGCGGAAGTCGCGGAGAAATAGGCACGGCCATAACCACCGGTCGCCAGGATCACTTTCTGGGCGCGGAATCGGTGCAGCGTTCCATCGTCCAGTTTCCAGGCGGTGATGCCGCGGCAGACACCGTCATCGTCCATGATCAGGTCGAGGGCGAAATACTCGATGAAGAATTCCGTCTCATTGCGCACGGACTGGCCATACAGCGTGTGCAGAATGGCGTGACCGGTCCGGTCTGCCGCTGCACAGGTCCGCTGGACCGGGCCTTCGCCGAAATTGCGCGTCATGCCGCCAAAGGCGCGCTGATAGATCTTGCCGTCCTCGGTGCGCGAGAAGGGCACACCCCAGTGCTCCAGCTCGTAGACCGCGTCCGGCGCGTTACGGCAGAGATATTCGATGGAGTCCTGGTCACCCAGCCAGTCCGAACCCTTTACGGTGTCGTACATGTGCCAGCGCCAGTCATCCTCACCCATATTGCCGAGCGAGGCGGAAATGCCGCCCTGGGCTGCGACCGTGTGGGAGCGGGTCGGGAAAACCTTGGTGATACAGGCGGTCTTCAGACCGGCCTGGGAAGCACCGAGAGCGGCGCGCAGGCCGGAGCCGCCGGCGCCAACGACCACGACGTCATAGGTGTGATCAATCCAGTTGTATTCGGCCATGTGTGTTGTCCGTTACAGCGCAATCTTGACGAGACAGAAAACCGTGGCGAGCCACAGTCCCGCCGTCAGCAGCGTATTGCCGATCAGCAGGGTGAATTTCATGCCAGCTTTATGGATGTAGTCCTCGATCACCACCTGCATACCCATACGCATGTGGTAGAAAGCCGCAGTCAGCGTCAGCAGGGTGACGATGGCGCCGGCGGGCGAGGCCAGGAATTCCCGGGTCGCGGCCGGGTCCGGCGCGCCGGACATGGCCAGCATCCATACGAAGACCGGCGCCAGCAGGAACATGGCGACGGACGAGACGCGGTGGGCGATCCAGTGACCGGCGCCATGGCCGGAAGCGCCAAGGCCGCGCACTTTCGAAGTCGGGGTGCGATAATCAGACATCATCAATTCCCCAGGTTGAGCCACAGCAGCGCGGTCGGGATGACAGCGCCAAGCAGGATCATGACAGAGCGGCGGTTCGAACCCTTCGGATCAAAACCCTTGCCGATATCCCAGAACAGGTGACGCAGGCCATTGAGCCAGTGATAGCTGACCGAATAGGTCAGGGCGATCAGGCCAAAGCGCGTCACCCAGGCCATCCAGCCCTCGAACAGGAAGGCGACAGCGCCCTCGGCGCCGAGCGCCAGCAGGATGAACCAGATGGCAATCGCGACAGCACCAACATAATTGGCGATACCGGTTGCGCGGTGGAGGATGGACGACGCCATGGTCGCATGCCAGCGCCAGACCTGCAGGTGTGGCGACATGGGTCTCGGATCGGACCAGTCGGAAGACATGTGGCAGCCTTTCTTCAGTGTTCCGCTTACGTAACCGCAAAGCCCCGTTGCGGTTTAAGAGGGGTCTGAGGCGCACAATAGGCCGCTTTATGTCAGGGTCAACGCAAGCGCAGCAAGCCGCTGACAACATACCGACAGAATTAGGGAAATGCTCATTTTGTTGCGAATTGGTCGCAGTTTGAGGTGGTCATCAAATCGCGTTTTACTGGCGAACAGGGATGTGAGAGGGCGACATGACGAAATCCAATCCGAACGCTGTCATCACCGGAGCCGTCAGCGGCATCGGCCGGGCCACCACGGCGCGGCTGGTGAATGAGGGCTGGCATGTGTTTGCGACCGTGCTCGACCAGGCCGAGGCGGATGATGTCAGCGCCGCCTTTGGTGACAGCGTCACGGCGCTGATCATGGATGTCACCGATGAGGCGTCCGTGGCCGAGACAGCGCGCACGGTCACGGCAGCCCTGGGCGAGCAGCGCCTTGCGGGGCTGGTCAATAATGCCGGGATTGCACTTGGCGGGCCGAGCATGGAGATCCCGATCTCTGATTTCCAGCGGCAGATGGAGGTCAATGTCATCGGTGTGATGCGGGTGACCCAGGCCTTTGGCGGCTTGCTGGGCATGGACCCTGAGCGCCAGGGAAAGCCGGGCCGGATCATCATGCTGTCCTCGGTGGCCGGTCAGCTCGGGGCGCCCTTCATGGCGCCCTATGTGGCGTCCAAGCACGCCGTTGAAGGATTGTCCAAATCCCTGCGGATCGAGCTTCAGCACTACGGGATTGATGTCGTCATGATCGGGCCGGGGCCGGTGCGCACGCCGATCTGGGAAAAGGCCCAAGAGGTAGATGCCACGCCCTATCACAACTCCCCGCTCTACAAGCCGATGGTCGGATTTCGGGATTATCTCAGCCATATCGGGGCCAATGGGCTGGAGCCGGAGGTGATCGCGGACCGGATTTACAAGGCCCTGACCGAGGCCGCTCCGCGTTTGCGTTATGCGGTTGTGCCTCAGCGCTTCGCCAACTGGACCCTGCCCAAGCTCCTGCCGGAAAAATGGATTGATCGCATGATCGCCAAACGCTCTGGCATTGTCGAAGACTAGAGCGCTATAGCTTTCGCCCGGAAACACACTAGCTTGCCCGCAAAGGGAGAACGCCATGTCCAAACAGCCAAAAACCGCCGTCGTCACCGGAGCCTCGACCGGGATCGGCTATGCCTGCGTGGAAAAACTGACCGGCAAGGGCTGGCAGGTGTTTGCGGCCGTTCGCAAGGATGAGGATGCCAAGCGTCTGACGGACGCCTTTGGTGACAAGGTCACGCCTCTGATGATGGATGTGACGGACCAGGCGGCGATTGATGCGGCCGCCGCCAAGGTTCGCGAGGCGCTGAACGGACGCACGCTCAACGGTCTGGTCAATAATGCCGGCGTGGCTGTCGCGGGTCCGTTGCTGGAGCTGCCGATCGAGGATTTCGAGCGCCAGATGGCCATTAACGTCACCGGACAGGTTCGCGTGACGCAGGCTTTCGGGCCGTTGCTCGGCGCAGACCTGGACCTGAAGGGTGAGCCGGGACGGATTGTCATGATGTCCTCCATGGCCGGAGAAATGGGTGCGCCCTTCCTCGCGCCCTACGCCGCCTCGAAACATGCACTGGAGGGGCTGTCGAAATCCCTGCGCCGCGAACTCAATGTGTTCGGGATCCAGGTCGTTGTTATCGGCCCCGGTGCCGTGGCGACGCCGATCTGGGCCAAGTCCGACGAGGTGGATGTCTCGGCCTATGAGAGCTCGATCTTCTATGACGCGCTGGTGCGCTTGCGCAATTACATGTCCAAGTCCGGCCCTGAAGGCTTCCCGCCGTCCAAGATTGCTGATCGCGTCTTCCGCGCCTTCACCGATGCCAAACCGCGCTTCCGCTATGCCATTGTCCCGCAACGCTTCATGAACTGGTCGCTGCCGCGCATGCTGCCCGCGCGCAAAGTTGACGAGATTGTTACCAAAAGATTGGGACTACAGCGGATTCGCGACTGAACAATTCCCCTATGCCGCTGTCTTGAATAGTGATGACTGACCCTCAGTGTGTGGGAGGACAGGCATGTCACTTTTCTTGGCGAGCAGCGCGGCTGCTCTGGCGACGGCGCTGCAGACGGCGCCTGAGGTTCACTATCAATTGTCCATCACAGAGGGCACCGATACGCGCCCGGTGGTGACGGTGGAGCTTCGTTTCGATGGCGACACGGACGGGTCCACGGATCTTTATCTACCCGATAACTGGGGCGGCGAGACCGAGCTGTGGAACGGCATCCAGTCTCTGGTGGCCGAGGGTGCAGATATCTCGCAAGGTGATCAGCCGCGCGTTCGTGTGCTGACCCACGCGCCCGGCGCAGCGCTGACCGTGCGTTATCAGCTCGTGCAGGACTGGCAGGGCGTGCCCAATGCCGAGCAAAGCAATTATCGCCCCATCCTGCAGCCGGGTTTTCTTCACCTGATCGGGAATACCTGGATCGCCGAGCCGGACCTCGGGCCGGACAAGACGGTCACCATGAGCCTGCAGGCGCCCGAAGGCTGGGCGCTGGCCAGTGACATGCAGCATGGCGTCTCCACAATGGATGACATCATGTCCAGCGTCCTGGTCGCCGGGGATTATCAGGTTTTCACGACCGATCTGGACGGAGCCGCCATCCGCACCGGCATTCGCGGTGAAGGCTGGCCGATGAGCGAGCAGGCGCTCGCGGACGAGGTCGTTCGTGTCGTGGCAGCCAGCCATGCCTATTGGAACACGCCGGCTGAACCGTATTTTGTCTCGATCATGCCGGTCGATGCGCCGGAGACCTGGCAAAGCCTGGGTGGAACCAATCTGGGCGACAGTTTCGCCTTCTTCGCCACGCGCAATCTGGATCCGTCCATGCTCACCGAGATCCTCACCCACGAGCACTCGCACACCTGGATGCCCTTGCGTCTGGGCGGGCTGATCGATGGCGATCAACAGCCGTCCGAATACTGGCTGTCGGAAGGCTTTACGGAGTTCCTGACCCAACGTGTCGGAGTCAATGGAGGCCTGTGGACCGCCGAGGCGTCCATTGCCTCCTGGAACAGTTCCCTGCAGGAATACTGGACCTCGCCGGTCAACGACCAGCCCAATTCCGCCATCACCACCGGGTTCTGGGCCGAGCGGGACTATCAGCGCCTGCCCTATCTGCGCGGCATGATGTTCGCGGCCCTGGTGGAGCATCGCATTCGTCAGGCGACAGATGGTCAGAGAGACCTGGATGATGTCTTCCGCCTGATGCT
>JAYZXG010000282.1:0-5922 GCA_036141435.1 Pseudomonadota bacterium
ATAGGAGACATAGGCGCCCTTGTCGGCGATGATCAGCGTACGCTCGAACTGGCCTGTGCCTTCTGCATTCATGCGGAAATAGGTCGACAGCTCCATCGGGCAGCGAACGCCCGGCGGCACATAAACGAAGGAACCGTCCGAAAAGACGGCCGAATTCAGAGTCGCAAAGAAATTGTCCGTCGTCGGAACAACCGAGCCCAGGTATTTCTTCACCAGCTCGGGATGGTCGCGCAGCGCTTCGGAGATCGAGCAGAAGATCACACCGGCCTTGGCCAGTTCTTCCTTGAAGGTCGTCACAACCGAGACACTGTCGAACACCGCATCGACCGCGACCTTGGGCGTTTCACGTGCCTCGGCAGCCGTGGCGGCAGCGCCCTTCACACCGAGCAGGACTTCCTGCTCCTTGAGCGGAATGCCCAGCTTCTCGAAATCCTTGAGGATCTCTTCAGGCACATCATCAATGGACTCGTATTTCGCGCCAGCTTTGGGCGCGGCGTAATAGTGGATGTCCTGGTAATCGATCGGCGGATACTCAACCTTGGCCCAGCTGGGGTCGCGCATCTGTTTCCAGCGCTCGAACGCGTCCAGACGCCATTCCAGCATCCATTCCGGCTCATTCTTCTGCTCCGAAATATAGCGAACGATATCTTCGTTCAGCCCTTTCGGTGCGAGCTCGGTCTCGACGTCCGTCGTAAAGCCGTACTTGTACTTGTCGGCTTCGAGCTGCTTGACGTCTTCAATGGTTTCCTTGGTCGCCGCCATGGTCAGGCCGTTTCCTTGATCTGTTTGGAGACACGCGCCCAGGCCTCGGTCCAGGCCTTGATTGCGGTGTCCACGTCTTCTTCTGTTGTTGACCAGCCCAGGCTGATCCGGATGACGCCCTCGGACAGCGCCTCGTCCAGGCCCAGGGCGGTTCCCATTTTCGAGGCCTTTGCCTTGCCTGACGAACAGGCCGCGCCGGCCGAGATCGATACACCGGCGAGATCCATGGCCATGACCTGGGTTTCCCCGCGCCAGCCCGGCACTGCCAGTCCGATCGTGTTGGGCAGGCGATCAGCGCCCTCACCCAGGACGACAACATCCGGATTGGCCTCGCGTATAGCCGCGATCATGCGGTCGCGCGAGCCTGCCAGGGCAGCAAAATCTGCAAGCTTGGCATGCGCCTGTTCCAGCGCCAGCCCGAGGGCGGCATTGCCGGCCACGTTCAGCGTGCCGGAACGACGGCCCTGTTCCTGGCCACCACCGTGGTTATGCCGGGTCACAGGAGCGTCACACGACGCAATCAGCGCCCCAACGCCCTGGGGGCCGCCAAATTTGTGCGCAGCAATCGCCATGTAATCCGCACCAAGCGCGGCAAAGTCGACCGGGATCTTGCCGGCGGACTGAACCGCGTCGACGATGACGAGCCCGTCCTTTTCTTTGATCAGCGCAATTGCCTCGGCGACCGGCTGGATCGTACCGATCTCGTTGTTGGCCAACATGACCGACAGAACCGGACGCCCATCGGTTTCAGACCAGCTGGCCATGCGCTGTTCCAGCCAGGCCAGATCGATTACGCCATGCGCCGTCACCGGCAGGATATCGATCGGCAGGCCGGACACTTTGGCGCTTTCGACAATGGCAGGGTGTTCGATGTCGGAGATGATGACGCGCTTCACACTGGGCGCACGGGTCGCACTGGCCATGGCCAGATTGAGCGCTTCCGTACCTCCACCCGTGAAAATCACATCCTCGGCTCGTGCGCACAGCGCTTTGCCGACCTGGCGCCGAGCCTTGTCGACATGACGGCGCGCAGCCTGGCCATGCTGATGCACCGCCGAGGCATTGCCGACGCTGCCCATGAGCTCGCTCATGAGTTCGATCACGTCAGGTCGGACCTGCGTGGTGGCGTTGTGATCCAGATAGACGCGCATGTTTACTCGGCAGCGGCCGAATGACTTCGATCGCCCTGTCCGATGGCTCCGGACGCAGCGCCCAGCAGGCGACGCTCCAGCACATCTTCCAGCGTCACAGAGCTCAGGAAGAGATAGATGTGACGGGACAACTCGTCCCAGAGATCATGGGTGACACATCGGCGGCCATCCGCCAGACAGCCCTTGGCGTCGGAACACCGGGTGACGCGCAGCGGTTCGTCCACAGCCATGATGATATCCGAAACGCGGATTTCGGACGCTTCACGGCTCAGGCGATAGCCCCCGCCCGGCCCGCGGACCGAGGCAACCACCTCGGCGCGACGCAGCTTGGCGAACAGTTGTTCAAGATAGGAAAGCGAGATGGACTGGCGCGACGCGATATCGCTCAGCGTGACCGGCCCCTGCTCTGCAGCTCCTGCAAGATCGGCCATCGCCATGACGGCGTAGCGGCCCTTTGTGCTCAGCTTCATGTATCTACCTCCTTAAACGCTCGCATCTTTCGGCATGATCATGCTAAGACGCGCAGCTTCGGGGTGGGCGACAGGCGCCGTATGGCGACTGAAACCGAATACCCGAGCTGTGTAGTCGGGTATATGTGCTCTTTCGATCATGCTTTCAATGGTCGAATTGCCGCATGCCTGAAGAAAAGACATTAGACGAGCTAGGAAGGTACCCCCTGAATGCCCGACGTAATCATTCCCGGCCCGGCCGGCCGACTGGAAGGGCGCTACAGCCCGAGTGAAGATGAAACCGCACCGATCGCGCTGATTCTCCACGCCCACCCGCTCGGCGGCGGCAGCATGGATAACGACATCGTCGATATGATGTACGACACCTTCCGCAAGCGGAATTTCGCCACGCTGCGCTTCAATTTCCGTGGCGTGGGGCGGTCCCAGGGCAGTTATGACCAGGGCCTCGGCGAGCTGTCAGATGCCGCCACCGTGCTCGATTGGGTCCAGGGTTATAATTCCGGCGCACGTTTCTGCTGGGTCGCCGGCCACTCCTTCGGGGCCTGGATCGGCATGCAGCTGCTGATGCGTCGTCCGGAGATCGCGGGCTTCATCTCCGTGGCTCCGCCGACCAACATGTATGACTTTACCTTCCTGGCGCCCTGTCCGGCCTCCGGCATCATCGTCAATGGCGGTGCCGACAAGATTGTCCCGGCAGACGATGTCGAACGCGTCATGTCCAAGATCCGTGTCCAGAAAGGTATCGAGATCCGCCGCGAGCTGATCCCGGATGCCAACCACCTGTTCACCGAACATGTCGAGCCGCTGGACATCATGCTCAACGACTATCTCGACGAGCGCCTGCCGATCGTTGAGAAAGAGCGCTCCGAGCGCACGATTACGGGCAAGCGGTAACTTCGCGACACACTGACAAAGAAAAGCCCCGGTCGATGCCGGGGCTTTTTTTTTAAACGGGATCCGCGCGGCGCCCCCCACACACAGGCTCCGACGCCCCCGTCGTGGACGGCAGGCTTGTCGGCAGGTCGCGTTCATAACGTGCTGCGAGCCAGGCAAAGGCCTCGGCCTCGATCAGGTCTCCGCGCCAGCCGACGGCCTCGACCGGTTCGACCTTCACCCGGGGCAATTCTTCCTCGAGCATGCCCATAAGCGTCGCATTGTGGCGCCCGCCTCCGGTGACCAGCACGCGCGGCGGCTCACCCAGCATGCGGATGGCGTCCGCCACCGTGCGCGCCGTAAATCGCGTCAGCGTGGCGGCCCCATCCTCCAGCGACAGGCCGCGAACCGGTGCGAGCGAGAAGTCCCAGCGATCGAGGGATTTCGGCGCCGCTTTCGGGAAGAATTCGTGCGACATCAGCTGCGCCAGCACGTCCAGATCCACAGCGCCGGCACAGGCCAGCTGTCCGCCTTCGTCATGGGACTTGTCGGTCAGTTCCTGGCACCAGGCATCGATCAGCCCGTTGGCGGGTCCGGTATCAAAGGCAATCGGGTCCTGACCGTCTTCCAGCCAGGTGACGTTGGCCACGCCGCCCAGGTTGAGAACAGCCACATCGTCCAGCCCGGCCTTGTGGGCCAGTGCGCGATGATAGAGCGGTGCCAGGGGTGCCCCCTGTCCGCCCTTTTCCATGTCCGCGGAGCGAAAATCATACACGACCGGAATGCCCAGCGCCTTGGCGACCGCTGCACCATTGCCTATCTGCAGGGTCCGGCCGGGCTCACCGTCTCGCGGGGCCTTGTGCAGCACGGTCTGACCGTGAAAACCAACCAGGTCGACGGGCGGTGCGTCTGCTGGTTCCCGGTCCAGAACGGCGCGAACCGCTGCGACATGCGTGCGGGTGAGAACCGCCTCGGCGGCCACAAAGTCCGGCTGCGTGCCCTCGAACCCCCAGTCCAGCGCGCGGTCGACCGCATCCTGGAGAATGCTCCGGTCCTGCGCGGAATAACTGACCTCCGTGCCGGGGCCAAAAGCCCGGATAGTCTCACCATCTGTCTCGATGAGGGCGGCATCCACACCGTCCAGAGAGGTCCCGCTCATGAGACCGATCACACGCTTCATGCCATCTCCCTCTTTTCTCCCATCGAATTGCGACCTAGAAGCGATCTATCAGGAGAGCTTTCATGAGTGAATACAAGTCCGAACTTGTCCGCAACCTGGTGGAGCGCGGATACCATTTTCAGTCGACCGATCTGAACACGCTCGATGAGCGTGCGACAAGTGGTGTGGTGACGGGCTATATCGGCTTTGATGCGACCGCATCGAGCCTGCATGTCGGCTCTCTCGTCCAGATCATGATGCTGCGCCAGATGCAGAAGGCCGGTCACAAGCCGATCATCCTGCTGGGCGGCGGCACCACCAAGATCGGCGACCCGTCCGGCAAGGATAAGTCCCGCTCGATGCTGACCGAAGAGCAGATCGGCGAGAACAAGACGGGCATTCTCAAGCCGTTCGAAAAACTCCTCGCCATCGGCGATGGCCCGACCGATGCGGTTGTCGTGGACAATGATGAATGGCTGTCAGAGTTCGGATACCTGGAATTCCTGCGCGAGTTCGGCCCGCACTTCACCATCAACCGGATGATGACGTTTGAGTCGGTCAAGCAGCGCCTGGATCGCGAACAACCGCTGACCTTCCTGGAATTCAACTACATGCTGTTGCAGGCGGTCGACTTTCTGGAATTGAACAAGCGCTATGGCTGCTCACTGCAGCTCGGTGGTGGTGACCAGTGGGGCAACATCATCAATGGTGTCGAGCTGTGTCGCCGGATCGCCGGCAATGAAGTCAGTGCCTTCACCACACCGCTGATCACGACCGCATCCGGCGCCAAGATGGGCAAGACCGCCGATGGCGCTGTCTGGCTCAATGACGACATGCTGTCCTCGTACGAATACTGGCAGTTCTGGCGCAATACCGAAGACGCCGATGTCGGCCGTTTCCTGCGCCTGTTCACCGACCTGCCGCTGGACGAGATCGCCGAACTGGAAGCGCTGGAGGGCGCGGCCATCAATGATGCCAAGGTGCGTCTGGCCAATGAGGCGACCACGATGCTGCATGGTGCTGACGCGGCCCGCGAGGCCGAGGCGACCGCCCGGGCGACCTTTGCGGCCGGCGGTGCCGGCGACGCCCTGCCTACCGTCGAGGTGGCAAATCTGACCGGTGGCGGTGTCACGCTGGCCTCACTGTTCGTCGAGGCGGGTCTGGCGGCGTCCAATGGCGAGATGAAACGCCACATCAAGGCCGGGGCGGCCAAGGTGAATGGCCAGCCCCTGACCGATATCCAGGCCAAGGCTGCAGCGGATCATGTCGTTGATGGGGCGATCAAGCTGTCGATCGGCAAGAAACGGCACGCCCTGGCCAAGCCCGCCTAGGGGCCCTCTGCCTCGTCGGTTTCGTCGGGATCAGCGGCCTCTCCGGTCACCGGATCAACGCTCTCGTCCGTGTTTTCCAACGCTTCGAGCTGATCGAGGACTTCCTGCGGCAGCAGCGATGGGACACCTCCCTCCTCCGCATCCTCACGCGTTGCCGCTGCGCGCTGCGCGGCCGT
>JAYZXG010000283.1:0-6838 GCA_036141435.1 Pseudomonadota bacterium
GCGTTTGCTCATGCTTGATCCAGCAGGCCGGCAATCACCATCGCCTCGCGAACGGCGGTGTTGGAAGTTTCATCAGGTTCGGTCAGCGGCAGGCGCAGCTCTGTATTCATCGCGCCCAGCAGGGACATGGCGTATTTCGTCGGCCCCGGACTGGACGAGGTAAACAGCGCATAGTGCAGCGGCAACAGCTTGTCATTGATCTCGCGTGCGGCCTCCCAGTCCCCGTTCAGGGTGGCGTCCTGGAATTGGGCACACAGGGCCGGCGCCACGTTCGAGGTGACGGAGATCGCACCAACACCGCCGGTGGCGTTAAAGCCCAGCGCCGTCGGGTCATCACCGGACAGCTGCACGAAATCATGACCGATCAGGCGACGGTGCGCCGGCACACGGCCCATATCACCCGTGGCATCCTTGATGCCGACGACATGATCCAGCTCGGCGATGCGTGCAACGGTTTCAGCATCGATATCCACGACCGTGCGACCGGGCACATTATAGACCACGATCGGCAGATCCACCGCGTCATTGATCGCCTTGAAATGCTGATAGAGGCCTTCCGCATTCGGCTTGTTGTAATACGGCGCCACAACGAGGCCAGCATCCGCACCGAGCTGTTGGGCACGTTTCTGGTTCTGGATGGCCACCGCGGTGGAATTGGAGCCCGTCCCGGCAATCACGGGAATTTGTCCGCCCGCCGTTTGGATTACAATTTCGACAACCCGCATGTGTTCGTCAAAGGTCAGCGTGGCGGATTCACCGGTGGTTCCACATGGCACAAGTCCATGCGTTCCGGCCGCAATTTGACGTTCCGTCAACGCAACTACTTGATCTTCATCGACGGCACCGTTCTTGAATGGAGTGACCAGCGCGGTGATGGAGCCCTTGAACATGTCTCAATCTCGACTTCTGTTTGGTACGCGGCGGACCATATCGACGCTTGCGCCCTTGGCCAAGCACTCTCGAACAGGCTGGACAGTTCGAACGATTTGCGGTGAAGTTCGTTTGCCCAAAAACCCAGGAAGCGTATTGCGAAACATGATCGCTCGTTGTGTACCCGCGCTGCTCGCATTTGCGGTGATCGCGCCCGTAGAGGCCCAGATCCCGACCCCACGCATGCGACCGGAGCCCGTGAATTTTTCCCAGCATCTTTCCGATGCCGATTTCAATCTGTTCCGCCAGGGCCTTGATGCCGCCGAGGATGAGGACTGGTCCGATGTGCGTCGCATCCGTGACCAGCTGACCGACCCGGCCAGCCGCAATATCATGCTGTGGCTGATTTCGCTGAATGATCCGCGCGCCACCTTCCTCGAGCTCGATCTGGCACTGGGTGAATTACAGGACTGGCCGCGCGACAGCTTCATTCGCACCGAAGCCGAATCCAAGATTTCCACCTCCGGCCTTTCTGCCCCCTTCATTGTCTCCTGGTTCGAGGACCACGCGCCCATTTCCGGCCGCGGACGGATCGCCTATGCCGAGGCCCTGATCGGGATCGGTCGCGTCGATGAAGGTGAAACCCTGCTGCGCGAGACCTGGCGTGGCGGTCGACTGCCCCTGCCGGAACAGCGCCGTGTCTATCAAACCCACCGCGACCGGTTCACCGAAGAGGATCACCTCGCCCGGGTCGATTACCTGATCTGGTCAGGCCAGCGCACCGCGGCACGCCGTGTCGTCCCCCTGCTCCAGGGCGGCGAACGCAATCTGGCCGAGGCGCGGCTGCGCCTGGCCGGCCGTCAAAGCGGTGTCGATCGCGCAGTCCAGCGTGTTCCGACCAGCATGATGAATGATCCCGGCCTGGTCTTCGAGCGGGCTCGCTGGCGGCGCCGCTCCGGCCTGCGGGACAGTGTCCTGCCCTTGCTGCTGCAATTGCCGGACGAACACACCGACACCAACGCGCTGGACCTGATGTGGACCGAGCGCAAGCTGATGATCCTGACGCTGATCCGTGACGAGGATTATCAGAACGCCTATGAGCTGGCGCGCGCGCACGGCATGGAACGCGGCGCTGATTTTGCCGATGCCGAATTCATGTCCGGCTGGCTGGCGCTCGTGCACCTTGATGACGCCCAGGCGGCGATGGCGCACTTCACCACCCTGCGCAACAATGTATCGACCACCGTATCGGTCTCCCGGGCCGCCTACTGGATGGCGCGCGCGGCTGACGCGCTGGGCGACCCCAACCTGGCAGCCCAGTATTATGCCGAGGCCGGTGAACACTCGACGGCCTATTATGGCCAGCTGGCAATCGCCCAGATCGCCGGGGACGAGGCCGTGCTGGACCTGGCAGCGGATCCCGTACCAACGGATGAGACCCGCATACGCTTCGAGAACCGTTCGATGATCCAGGCCATGCGCCGGCTGGGCGAGCAGGGTGAGGATTATTACTACCGGCTGTTCAGCTATCGCGCAGACGATCTGCTGACGGCCCCGGAAGAGGCCGTCCTGCTGGCTGAACTGGCCAATGACTATCTTTATGTCCGCCAGTCCGTACGCGCCGCCAAGGCCGCGCGCCAGCGCGGTGTCGTCCTGCCGCAGAGCGCCTATCCGACCATCGACCTGCCGGAACAGACCGCGGGCGATCGCCCCAATCCGGAAGTGGTGCATTCCGTCATCCGCCAGGAAACCGAGTTCTCGCAGCACGCCATCAGTGGTGCCGGCGCGCGCGGCATGATGCAGATGATGCCGGCGACGGCGCGGCAGACCGCGCGCGATATCGGCGAGCGCTATCGCCGCAACTGGCTGACTGACGACCTGGAATACAATCTCACCCTGGGCATGCACCATCTCAACGAGGTGCTGGAGGATTATGACGGCTCCTATGTCATGGCCCTCGCCGCCTACAATGCCGGCGGTCATCGCGTGCGGCGCTGGGTGGAGGATTACGGCGACCCGCGGGATCCCGATATCGATCCGATCGACTGGGTGGAAAGCATTCCCTTCTCGGAGACCCGCAATTACGTCATGCGCGTGATCGAGAACATGCAGGTCTATCGCTCACGCCTGGCCGATGACGTCGCCACCCCGCTGTTGATCGAGGACGACCTCAACGCCGGCTCGACGGGCAATTAGATCCGCGCCACGCGCTCGAGTGCGCGCTGAAAGACTTTCGGGTCGACATTGCCACCGGACAGGACCGCGCAGCTTGTGCGGCCCTTGACGTCGGCCTTGCCGGACAGGATCGAGGCCAGCGCCACCGCACCGCCCGGCTCCACCACCAGTTTGAAATGGCGCCAGGCAAAGGCCATCGCGTCGAGCACCTCGTCATCGCTGACGGCATACCCGCCCGACAATTGATGCGCGTTCAACGCCCAGGTCAGCTCGCCATGGGTCGGCGTGATGATGGCATCACAGATCGAGCCGGTCATGCGCTTGTTGACCACGCGCTGGCCGGTCTCGAACGTAAGTTTCATATCGTCGAAATCGACCGGTTCCGCCGCCCAGATTTGCGTGGTTTCATTGAGCGTACGGGCCGCGAGACCCACCCCGGCAATCAGGCCGCCGCCCCCGGCACAACAGACGATGGTGTCGATGTCCTGGCCCTGGGCGCGGGCCTGCATCATCAGCTCCAGCCCGGTCGTGCCCTGGCCAGCAATGATGTACTTGTCCTCATAGGGCGGCACCAAAGTGCGCCCTTCCTCCGCCGCGATCCGGGTGCCGATCTCTTCGCGATTTTCCGTGGCACGGTCGTAGAAGACGACCTCGCCGCCCCAGAACCGGACCCCTTCGACCTTGGCTGCCGGCGCATCGCCGGGCATGAGGATCTTGGCGCGAGAGCCTTTCAGCCGCGCCGCCGCGGCAACGCCCTGGGCGTGATTGCCAGAGGAATAGGCCACGACACCGCGGGCCAGCTCGGCCTCGCTGAGGCGCGAAATCCGGTTATAGGCACCGCGAAACTTGAAGCTGCCCGTGCGCTGGAGGCATTCCGGCTTGACGAAGACCCGTCCGCCCACTTTCGCGTCCAGCACATCGCTGCGCAGGAGCGGTGTCTCCACCGCGACACCCTTCACACGCGCCGCCGCATCCTCGATATCTGCAAACGCGGGAACATCGTTCAGATCAAAAGCCAACACTGCACTCCACTCGAATCCGCCCCTCCGCACTGGCAGAAATGCTTAAGCAATATATTCTCTTTGCGCAAAGGGATTGCGCCGCGGGCGCGGAAGGCCTTTGATACAGAAAAGAGTAAAACGTCCAACCGGTTGTTCGAAGGGGAGATTGAGAACGATGCGCGCACACATGATGGATTGTCCGCTGATGATTTCGGACATTCTTGTCCACGCCGCCAAATGCCATGGCGACACTGAAATTGTTACGCGTCTGCCGGAAAGCGGAGAAACCCACCGCCAGGGTTATGCTGAAACACACGAGAGAACCAAACAGCTCGCCAATGCGCTGCTGGGTGATCTGGGAATCGAGGATGGTGATGTCGTTTCGACCATCGCCTGGAACTCGCACCGCCATTTCGAGCTGTATTACGCGATTTCCGGCATTGGTGCGGTAGTCCACACGGTCAATCCGCGCCTCGACCCGAAGCAGCTGATCTGGATGCTGGCGCATGCCGAATCCAAGGCCGTTTTCTTCGACATCCAGTTTGCCCCCCTGATCGACGGCATCGCCGCGCATTGTCCGGGTGTGAAAAACTGGATCCTGATGACGGACAGTGCCCACAAGGGTGCGGTCAAGGCCGACTGCCTGACCTATGAGGAACTGATCGCGGGCCATTCCACGGATTACACCTGGCCGGTGTTCGACGAGAACAAGGCCGCCGGCCTGTGTTACACCTCCGGCACGACGGGCGACCCCAAGGGGGCGCTCTATTCCCACCGTTCCAACGTGCTGCACGCCCTGACCACCTCGGCCGCAGACGTGATCGGTGTCGGCGCCCGCGGCACACTGTTGCCGGTGGTTCCGATGTTCCACGTCAATGCCTGGGGCATCCCCTACGCCGCGCCGATGAATGGCGCCAAGCTGGTGATGCCGGGACCGCTGCTGGACGGGCCGAACCTGCACAAGATGATCGAGGAAGAAAAAGTCAATTACGTCGCCGGCGTACCGACGGTCTGGCTCGGACTTCTCAACCATCTCGAACAGAACAATCTGCGCATCGACGGTGTCGAGCGCGTGCTGATCGGTGGCTCTGCCCTGCCCGAAGCCCTGCTGCGGGCCTATGAGGACAAGTATGGCGTCACCATGCAGCAAGGCTGGGGCATGACCGAGATGAGCCCGCTGGGCACGGTCAATGCCGCACTGCCCAAGCATGACGGTCTGAGCCGCGAGGACGAGATCAAGATCAAGCTCAAGCAGGGTCGCCTGGTCTTTGGCGTCGGCATGCGCATTGTCGATGATGAAGGCAATGAACTGCCTTGGGACGGCCAGTCCTCCGGTCACGTCCAGGTCCGCGGCCCGTGGATCGTCTCGTCCTATTTCAAGGGCGCCGGCGCCGAGGCCTTCACCGAGGATGGCTGGTTCAAGACCGGCGATGTCGCGCATCTCGATGGCGATGGCTTCATGACTATCACCGATCGCTCCAAGGACGTGATCAAGACCGGTGGCGAATGGATCTCCTCCATCGATCTGGAGAATGCGGCCATGGGTCATCCGGGCGTGGAAATGGCGGCTGCCGTCGGCATGCCACACCCGAAATGGCAGGAACGCCCGCTGCTGGTCGTCCAGGCCAAGGAAGGCGCCGAAAAGGATGCTGACAGCATTATCGAGTATCTGCGTGGCGAGGTGCCGAAATGGTGGCTGCCCGATGCGATCGAGTTCATCGATGCCATGCCAATCGGCGCTACCGGCAAGATGCTCAAGACCAAGCTTCGCGAGATCTACGCCAATTACGAATTCCCGAGTGTGGATGCGTAAGACGCCCTGATATCCAAGGAGAAAGCCCCGGTTCTGCCGGGGCTTTTTTCTTTGGGGGGACAAAAGCGTGCACGTTCCCCTATCCGTCCCCCTTGCGAGCGCCGGGGTCACTTCGTATCTTCATATCGTAATTCGATAAGACCTTGATGGGTCGCTCAGAGGAAGAAATGGAAATCTACTACATGGGACCGGAAGCTGCGATTGTTGGACTGATCCTCGGATTTTTGCCCACCATCATCGCCCTGCTGCGCGGACACGACAATACGTTCGCCATCTTCCTGACCAATCTGCTTCTGGGCTGGACCGGCATCGGATGGATCATTGCCCTGATCTGGTCTTTCACAGCTATCCGCAGGCGCGTGCGGACATAGTCGACGGTTTTACCCCTCCCCAAGTCGACACCTAAAAACAAGAATACGCGTCTCCTTCCCCAAGAGAAACGCCCGGGTATCCTCACACCCGGGCGTTTTACTGTTATCGTGGCGCTCTAACCGGGAGGACCTGATGAGCACCGACAACAAGCCCAGCCCGCTGGACAACATGATCGCCAACATGCCGGAGAAAACCGGCAAGAGCCTGCAGGAATGGGTGGCGCTGCTGGGCCCGGTCGGCGCACGCAAGCATGGCGAGCTGATGAAGCTGCTCAAGGGCGAACACGGGCTGACCCATGGCTATGCCAACCTGGTCGCCCACACCGCACGCGACAGCCTGCCCTCGAACGACACGGCGGACGATCCGGTCGCGGCGCAATATGCCGGCAAGGAAGCGCTGAAACCCGTCTATGACCGCCTGGTCGAACTGGTCCAGGCATTTGGCGATGATGTCGAGATTGCGCCCAAGAAAGCCTATGTCAGCCTGCGCCGGGCCAAGCAGTTTGCCCTGGTCCAGCCCACGACCAAGACCCGGGTGGATATCGGCATCAAGCTGAACGATACCACGCCGACCGACCGGCTGGAGGCCTCGGGAAGCTTCAATTCCA
>JAYZXG010000284.1:0-3660 GCA_036141435.1 Pseudomonadota bacterium
CGGTCAAGATCCAGAGCTTTGCATTTGGACCGCTCATCGTGCTGGTCCCGGCCGGATCGATCGCGTTCGGTCTGACCTATCTGGCCACGGATGTGATCTCCGAAGTCTGGGGCCGCTCCTATGCGCTGATGACTGTTTATGCCGGCCTGGTAATGCGCTTCGTGATGTTCGCCCTGATCGGTTACGCCCTGGCGGGGGAGGATCTCTTTCCCTTTATCGGTATCGCGGAGAGCTGGACGCCGGAACGTGATGCCGCTTTCGAAAGTGTTCTCGGCGCCTCGATGCGGATCAATCTCGCCGGGGTCATTGCCTTTGCTCTCAGCGCGCTGAGTGATGTTTTCATCTTCCATCACCTCAAGACCCGGGAACAGGGCAAGAACAGGCTCTGGCTGAGAAACAACATCTCGACCATGGTGTCCCAGATCGCCAATTCCGTCGTCTTTGTCAGCGTCGCCTTCGGGGGCACCATGCCATGGACGGCCGTGGGCAGCATCGTCCTCGGCCAGATCCTGGTGAAGATTTCGGTCGCGGCGCTGGATACGCCGGCCGTCTACATGCTTCGCAATATCGCGACCGGGCGCAAGCTGTTCGATTTCCGGGGCTAGTTGACCACCGGTTCGAGCCGCAGGATGCGGCCATCGAGATCATCCACCGCCAGGTAGACATAGCCATCCGGTGCGACCACGACGTCGCGCAGGCGCTGACCATACTCGGTGAGCATGCGTTCCTCGCTCAGGACGGAATTCTCGTCGACCTCGTAGCGCAGCAGCATGGAGCCCGCGAGGGTGCCGACCAGCAGATCGCCTTCCCATTGCGGGAAGTGCTCGCCGGAATAGAACGCCATGCCGGAGGGCGCCAGAGACGGCGTCCACTGCCAGATGGGGCTGGTGAGTCCGGGGCCTTCCGTCTCTTCGGAGATCACCGAGCCATTATAGTTGATCCCGTACGTCACAACCGGCCAGCCGTAATTGTCGCCGGGCCGGATGATGTTGATTTCATCGCCACCTCTCGGGCCGTGCTCGTGCGTCCAGACACGTCCGGTGGACGGGTGCAGCGCGATACCCTGGATGTTGCGGTGACCGTAGGAGTAGATCTCCGGCTGGGCGGCCGCCGTCGTTGCGAACGGGTTATCGAAGGGAACGCTGCCGTCATCATTGATGCGGACGACGGTCCCGAGATGGTTTTCCAGGTTCTGGGCCTCGTTCTGGTGCGAACCGCCATCGCCCGTGGTCAGCAGCACCGATCGGTCCGCGAGGAATTGCACACGTCCCCCGAAGTGATAGCCGCGACGTTTTTCGAAGTTCACGTCGAACAGGTTCTCGACATCATCCAGACGGGTGTGGTCTTCCGACAGGCGACCGCGCGCAAGACTGGTGTGATTGGCGCGTCCGTCACCCTTGGAATAGGCGAAATAGACCAGCCGGTTCTCATCGAAGTCCGGGTGGATGGCGAGGCCAAGCATGCCGCCCTGGCCGCCCACGAAGATATCATCCGGCAAGCCGCTGAGGCGTGTAACCTCGCCTGTCTCCACGTCGACATGGCTCAGATAGCCCTCGCGCTCGGACACCAGCAGGTTTCCCGTGGTCAGAGGCGCGATCGACCATGGAAATTCGAGCCCGCCAGCGATCTCGACAATGGCAAAGTCCGCCTCCTCGGATTCGATCAGGACGGGCTGGGCGATGGCCTGCGCCGTGAGGGAGGCGAAGAGGGCGATACCGGTGACGATGCGCATGTGGAACTCCTTGCATTCGGCTACCTAGATAGGCCGGAGCAGGGGAGCTGAAAAGGGCGCGTGCGGCTAAAGGCTGAAGGCGTTGGCGAAAGAGCTGACGCGGGAGACAAACTGCGGCTCGAATGCGCTGATCTGGGCCCAGCGACGGCGGGCACGACACGGGATTTGCGCAATCTTCTCCGGCAGGACCGATGCGGCGCCTTCAGCGACCTCCCAGCCCCGAATGCCAAGGGCGGCCAGCCCCGGGCGCAGGAAGCGGCCGCTGTCCAACGGAATTTCATAGGACGCGTAGTATTTCTTGTAGTGGGCGCCGCCACGGCCGAGATCGATGCGGGCGATCCCCCGCGCTTCGGCCTGTTCAAACAGGCCATGCAGCAGGAGCAGGCCCGGCGAGTATTTCGCCAGCTCCGGGTCATAGGCCGGGAACCAGGAGTGATAGATATCGCCGCCGACCAGGCCGAACTCGACGGCTGCCAGGCGGTCTCCGAACCAGAGAGATGCGGTCAGCCCGGAAAACTCCTGGCCCTCTCGTCGGCGCAGATTGTCGAGGACCCGACGCACCCACGGGATGCCCATTACATCCAGCTTGCCGGTTTCGCGGTATTGCGTGCGCTTCCAGTTCACCAGCGCGGAGAAGGCCTCGCCGGAGGCATCGCCCAGCTCGACCCGAACCGGACCGAAATCCCGTTCCGCGGCGCGCAGCCGGCGTGCCGATTTCTTGAAGTGATCCTTGAAGGCCGCCTTGCGGTCCTGAAAATAACGCTCTGCGCCCTGTCCCAGATCCGCCATCACGGAGCCATCGCGTTCGCGCAGTCCGGCCGGATGTCCGCCAAGCGGGCAGTACCAGTTGTCATAGACCAGTGCCGAGCAGTGGGCGGCCTTGGCGACCAGGTCGAGCGACAATCGCGAATAGTCACCGGCAATCACGCCCTGGTAATCACTCATTGGCGCGCCGATCGGGCGCGCGATCCCGTCCTTGGGCATGTGATGCGGGAAATAGGCGAGGACGTCATCGCCGTCGCGCACAATGCCCACCCGCACATCCTCGCGGGCCCATGAGACAATCTCGGCGAACTCGAACCGGAAATAAGGGCTGAGCAGCGTGCCATTCGGGGCCGCCCACGCGTTCCACTGGACGATCTGTGCCGGAGTGATGTCCTTGATTGATACGTTTTCGACGCGCACGGGCGGGCTCCCAATTCACCTGCCAGGGGAAATGCAAGTCGGGGGCCGGACGGGGGCGATCAGAAGCGCGCGATAAAAATTATTGCGCCGTCATGGCTGACGCCATCGCGTTCGATCTGCTCCAGAACTGCGGGCAGCGCAGCCTGTGCCTCGTCCGACTGCGCTTTCTTGCGATGGTGGTCGATCATTTCATCCAGCTTTTCTTCCGGGATCGCGTCCGGTTTGAGCAGGTGCATGAATTGCGGGGTGTATTCGACATCGTCGGGCATGGCGGCGAGGAAATCCTGCGCGCTGTAGCAATCATGGTGACTCTCGCCCGCCGCGCGGTCGATCGTCTTCATCCATTCATCCAGTGCCCGGGCCGCGCGCTGGGAGGGTAGGGTGTCATCATACCAGGGGTCGAGAATGGCGATTCCACGCGTGGCAACCCGACAGGCTTCGCGCAGATGTCCGGCCAGATCACGGAAGTGATGGGCACTGAATTCACTGCATACCAGGTCGAAAGACTGGTCCGCCACGGGCAGTTCGCTGGCGCGGCCTGTTTTCACGAAGGGGTTGGTGGCATGGGCGTAGGGCGAGGTGTCGATCCCGGTGGCATTGATATCCTGCGCCCGCAATTCCCGCACCCAGCGGCCTGAGCCGCAGCCCACATCGAGAATGCTGCGGGGATGGAATTCGTGCACCAGCTGATGGAACACCGATTTGTAGAAGGCCTGCGGCCGCATCCGGAACCTCGCACTCAT
>JAYZXG010000285.1:0-3768 GCA_036141435.1 Pseudomonadota bacterium
GGCCGACCACGGCCTTGAGATGCCGGCCGACCGGGCCAAGGCGGGCAAGCCCGAAAAAGGCACGATCAAGCTGTCGGCCTATCATGAGGGCGGCCACATCATCATCGCCATCGCGGATGATGGTAAGGGACTGGATACCCAGCGCATCGGTGAGAAGGCTTTGGAAAAGGGCCTGACCACGCATGAAGAGCTGGCGCGCCTGACCGAGGCCCAGATCCACCGCTTTATCTTCGCGCCGGGCTTCTCCACGGCGGCCAAGGTCACCAACCTGTCCGGCCGCGGTGTCGGCATGGATGTGGTGCGCACGAATATCGAGCAGATCGGTGGCGTGGTCGACGTGTCGTCCGCCGCGGGTCGTGGCTCTCACTTCACCATCAAGATCCCGCTGACGCTGGCGATCGTTTCCGCACTGATCGTCGGATGCCAGGAACAGCGTTTCGCCATCCCGCAGCTGGCGGTGCGCGAGCTTGTCCGCGTGGGCATGGGGTCCGAGCATACGGTTGAGAAATTGAACGGCGCCAGCGTCATGCGCCTGCGTGACCGCCTGATGCCGATCGTCGACCTGCAGGGCGTTCTGCGCCTGGACGCGGGCGAAGGCGCAGATGAGGAGGCCGGCTTCGTGGTCGTTCTCGACGCGGGTGGACGCAATGTCGGCGTGGTCGTCGACAATGTACTCGATACCGAGGAAATCGTGGTCAAGCCGCTGTCGGACAGCCTGCGCGGCGTGTCTGCCTATTCCGGCGCGACGATCCTGGGTGATGGCTCGGTCATCATGATCCTCGATCCCAATGGTCTGGCAGGCGATATTGTGTCTGCCATGGAAGAGGAAAGCTCTGCCGAATCTCTGGCAGCAGCCAACAGCGACATGGCCCAAACGCAGCGTCTGCTTCTGGTTCGCGCAGGCGGCGAGGAGCCGAAAGCGGTTCCGCTCTCCCTGGTTACGCGTCTCGAGGAATTCGATCCGGAAACCATCGAGCACACCAACGGTCACAATGTGGTCCAGTATCGTGGCCGCCTGATGCCGATCGTCCCGCTGGGCGATCAGATCCAGTGCACCGAGGGGCAGCGCCAGCCGGTGCTCGTCTTTGCCGAGAACCACACCTCCATCGGTCTGGCGGTCGACGAGATTGTCGATGTGGTCGAAGAGCGTGTCGACCTGCAGATGGGTTCCGAACACGAAGGTGTCATCGGGTCCGCGATCATCAAGGGCAAGGCGACCGACGTGGTGGACATTGCCTGGTATCTCGACCAGTCGCGCGCCGGAGATATCCAGCGCCGGACGTCCAAGCGCCGTCGCCGGGTCCTGCTGGTGGACGCGGATGCATTCGCGCGCCGCATGATCGCACCGCTGCTCGCGGCTGCCGGTTATGACGTCACCCCGACGGGCGGCATGCATGAAGTCAATTCCATCGCCGAGGCCGAGGAGCAGTTTGACGTGCTCGTCGGTGACCCGGCAGCGCTGGCGCGGATCCAGGCCGCAGGCATGTGGGCAGACCTGCCGACTGTCGCGGTCACGGACTGGCCGGATGACGGAAGCGGCGAAGGCCTGACGGCTGTGCTTCCGCGTTCTGACCGCAGCGCCCTCATTGCAACCCTTGACCAAGTTTCCGAGCAGGAGAATGCGGCATGACCGGTCAGACAAACGATGTTTCCGAGCTGAGCGCCGAAGCGGTCAACGAATACGTTTCGGTTCGTATCGGCGACCAGTTGTTCGGCGCCCCGGTCAATGCCATCCGCGAGGTCTTTACCCCACAATCGGTTACCGAGGTTCCGCTGGCCCCCAGTGAAGTTGCCGGATTGCTCAATCTGCGCGGCCGTATCGTGACCGCGATCGACGCCCGGCGTCGTCTCGGATTGCCGCCGCGTGAAGCCGGAGATGCCGGAATGGCACTTGGTGTCGAGCGTGGTAGCGAAATCTTTGGATTAATCGTGGACAGTGTCGGTGAAGTTCTTCGCCGGCCAAGCGCTGAACTCGAACCTGTGCCCGCCCATGTCGACTCGACCTTCCGTTCGATGGTCAAGGGTGTGCACAAGCTGGATAAGGAACTTTTGGCGGTTCTGGATGTGTCTGCCGTGATCGGCGCGGCAGCCGGAGCTGAAGCCGCGTAAGGGGAAAGTGGATGAAAACCTGTCTCGTAGTGGACGACAGCCGCGTTATTCGCAAAGTCGCCCGGAAAATCATAGAAGAGCTCGATTTCGAGTGTGTCGAAGCCGCTGACGGCTCCGAGGCCCTGGAAGCCTGCCGCAAGCAGATGCCGGATGCTGTCCTTCTCGACTGGAACATGCCGGTCATGAATGGTCTCGACTTCGTCAAGGCCCTGCGCCGCGAAAAAGCGGGCGACCAGCCGGTTGTCGTGTTCTGCACGACTGAAAACGACATGGCGCATATCACCGAGGCTCTCCGGGCCGGTGCCGACGAGTACGTGATGAAGCCGTTCGATGGCGACATCATCGAGTCGAAATTCCAGCAAACCGGTTTGGTGCGCGCGTCCTGAAGGGGCACTGAATGTCTGCCAATCCGTCACAATCCGCAGCATCCCAGTCCATAGCGCGGGTGCTGGTCATCGACGACTCCGCCGTTGCGCGGGGCTTGATGAGCCGTTGGATCGAGGAAGACCGCGACCTCGAGCTGATCGGCTCTGCCGTTGACGGTGAGCAGGGCCTCCAGCGGGCCAAGGAGCTGGAACCGGATCTGATCGTCCTTGATGTGGAAATGCCGAAAATGGACGGCCTTGCAGCGCTTCCCCTGCTGCTCAAGGCGGTCCCGACCTGCAAGGTCGTCATGGCGTCGACCCTGACCCGTCGTGGCGGTGAGGTGACGATCCGCGCCCTGTCGATGGGTGCAGCGGACTATACCCCGAAACCACAGGCTGGCCGTCTGGCCGGCGCGGACGAATTCCGCGACACCCTGATCAGCAAGCTCAAGGCGCTGGCTCCGCGCAAGCGCATGGAATTGCCCACAGGAAAGGTTGCCCAGCCAGGACAGCCAACCGGACGCACATTCCGCGCGCCGACCGCCAAGGAAAAAGCACCGGCCAAACGCGCCTTTGCGCCCGTTGCCCGCTCGCCCATCGCGCGTGGCAACACGCCCAAGGCCAAGGGCATGCCGCAAATCATCGCGATTGGCTCCTCGACCGGCGGGCCTCAGGCGCTGCGGGAAGTGATCGAGGCGTTGCCCGCCGATATCAAGGCGCCGATCGTTCTGGCCCAGCACATGCCTGCGCTGTTCACCAAGATCCTGGGCGAACACCTCACCAAGGCGGGCAAGCTGACCTGCAAGGAAGCAGAGGACAAGGAGCGCCTGAAGCCGGCGACCCTGTACATTGCTCCGGGTGATTTCCATATGACGGTCCGCAAGGACGCTGGCGGGTTTTATGCCTGCCTGGATCAGACCCCGCCGATCAATTTCTGTCGGCCGGCGGTGGATCCGCTCTTCCAATCTGTTTCCGAAGCGACCGGGGGCGTGGCCCTGGGTGTTGTGCTTACGGGTATGGGACATGATGGCCGGGAAGGCGCGCGAGCACTGCGAAACGCAGGCGGCACGGTTCTGGCTCAAGATGAAAAAACCAGTGTTGTGTGGGGCATGCCCGGTGCTGTTGCCGAGGCCGGTCTGGCTGATGAAATCCTGCCTTTGAAGGACATGGGTTCAGCCATCGTACGACGCGCGAAAGGTGGGCTCTAAGATGATCAAACAAGACGATATCACGTTCGTCGCGGCAGAAGCGTTCAAGCGCTCCGGGCTCGTCCTGTCAGCCGACAAGGGTTATT
>JAYZXG010000286.1:0-13337 GCA_036141435.1 Pseudomonadota bacterium
TTGTCGCGCTGATGATCTGCGTGATGATTATCGTCGGCGGCGCGACCCGGCTGACCGATAGCGGTCTGTCCATCACCGAGTGGAAGCCGATCACCGGGGCTATTCCACCGCTGTCTTCCGCCGACTGGGAAGAGGCGCTGCAGCTCTATCGCTCGACCACCGAATACCAGGAGGTCAATCGCGGCATGAGCATGGAGGAATTCCAGTTCATCTTCTGGTGGGAGTGGGGGCATCGCCAGCTCGGCCGTCTGATCGGTCTTGTCTATGCTGTGCCGCTGCTGGTCTTCTGGCTACGCGGCGACCTGACGGCCCGGCTCAAGCCGCGTTTGCTTGGCCTTCTTGTTCTCGGTGGTCTGCAGGGCGCAATTGGCTGGTGGATGGTGGCGTCCGGCCTGGTGGACCGGCTCGATGTCAGCCAATACCGTCTGGCGACCCATCTGGGCATGGCGTTCGTCTTGCTTGGAGCGACCGTCTGGTGCGCCCTGGAGGCGCGTTACGGCGCTCCGCCCGTGCGTGCGGGTACGCATACACGCTGGTTCCTGTTTTTCTGGGGGCTGGTGTTCCTGCAGATCCTGGCCGGGGCGTTTGTCGCCGGCATTGATGCTGGTCTGGTGCACAATACCTGGCCGCTGATGAGCGGGCAGCTGGTGCCGGACGATTACCTGCTTGGAGCGCTCAGCCAGGAAAACCTGCCCGTCTACCAGGCCATGTTCGAAAGCCGTGCGGCGGTTCAGATGCAGCATCGCTGGCTGGCTTATCTGGTGATCATCGCGACCGGCATTACCGCCTGGCTGATCTTCCGCGAGCCCCGCGTCTCTCTGAAGCCCTTCCTGATCATCCTGCCGGCCCTGGTCCTGGCCCAGGTCGCGCTGGGCATCGCCACCTTGCTGGCCTATGCGCCCTTGTCGCTGTCGCTGCTGCACCAGGGCGGCGCGATACTCCTGTTCATCGCCTGTGGGGCGGCCACATGGACCGCCCGCAGATCGATCTGACCTATTCGACGGTCAGGTAGGCACGAGTGAACGCTTCGCGCGAGATCACTTTCACGCGGTTGTCGGCGCGATCGAAAACGCCGACCATGCCTTCCGAATAGGCCGTGTAGCCATAGGTGATCGCGGTGATGTCGATCGCCGCCGGCTCGGTGATGCCCGGGGTGCTGAGGCCGTCGACGACGGTCACTTCCGCGGCACGTTCCAGGCCATCGGCATGGTAGGTGTGAAGCTCGCGGCTGGCGCCATTGGTCAGCACGATCAGCTGTGACCCGTCGAACTCACCGGCCGAGATCCCGGTCGCAGCGATCTGCAGCTCTGCGAGGACGGTGCCGGTCTCATCCATGCGGGTGACACCACTGGCCGGGCTGAGCGTATAGATCGCCCCGTTGATACTGGTGCATTCGCGTGCCGGGGAGGGGAGCGCCAGGCTGGCGCGCTGCACAACGCTCAGCAGGTCCTCGCCACTGTCCTGGATGCGGATGATTTCCGCAGACGGCCCGGTGCCCAGCAGGACCAGGTCGATATAGCCAATGCCTTCTTCCAGCATGCACAGGCCGGCCACGCCGTCCTGCGGCTGGAAACTGCCCAGCGGCAGTTCGAAGACGCGGTAATCGGCGGGCGTCACCACAAAACCGTGCAGGGTGCTGGCATCGCTGGCCGAACCGAACACCAGCGGCAGGCGCTCGCCGCGCAGCTGGAAGTCCGGTGCGGTGGCAATGGTCGACAGGCGCGGTCCGGCAAATTCGGTGCGCACCTCTCCATCCGCATCATAGACATCGAGACCGCCAGAGCGCGGCGCCGCAACGACAGCGCCCAGCGAGGGCGCTTCCAGATTGGGCAGGAAGGCGATGTCGGAGGCATCCTCGTCGCGCGTCCGGAAGGCTGCCGTGACCAGCACCTCCCGTTCAAAATTCACCGCGACATCGGGCGCGTCATCCGGTTCCTCGATTTCACCACATGCGGCCAGCGCCAGCAGTGAGCAGCCGATCAGGCTCGCACGCGCCAGGGACCGCGGACGGCGAACGTCCGCCCAGGGTGATTTTGAACATTGAAGAACAGGGTCAAACCGTCGGGACTGAAACATGGTCCGGTAATCTCACTCTTTTCGCCATCAGGGCCGGTTACGGCATTTCGACCGATCGTATACACCTCGCCGGACGGCGTCACGCCGCGGATGTACTGATCTCTGTCACTGTCTTCCACCACAATAAGGTCACCCCAAGGCGCCACACAGAGATTGTCGCAGTATTCCATGATGCGATCATCGGTGCTTTCCACGAAAAGCGTGAGTTCACCGGGCTCGCGGGTCTCATCCGGACGCCCCTCGAAGCGGCTGGGGCGATAGCGCCAGATCTGGCCGATGCGGGCGGGCCCGCCATCGGTACAGGTGAAGTAACATTCGCCATTGCCCCACCACAGGCCTTCGCCGCGGGTAAAGCGTGCCGCGCCTGCCGCATGGCCGCGTTCAGCGAGATCGGCATCCGGTGCCTCGACATCGTCCAGATCGATCCACTCGACCTGCACGGTACCGCCGAGGGCCATGGTCTGCATGTCCCAATTGCGCAGATCTGCGCCCGGCTGACCCCGAACCGCGAGGGCTTGCAGGCGGCCGCCCCGCACCAGCTCGCCCGGGACATCGGGGAGGTAGCGGTAGAAGAGGGACGTGCCGCGCTGGTCCTCGGTCTGGAAGACCGCACCGCTGGCCGGATCAACAGCCACGGCTTCATGGCGGAAGCGCCCCATGGCCTTGAGCGGTACGGGCCGGACAAGGCCGGTGGCCGAGGCCGGAACCTCGAAGTTGTAGCCATGCTCCACGCGGGCGTCCGGGCCGGCATTCAGCTCGGTTTCCTCGCAGGTGATCCAACTGCCCCAGGGGGTGACGCCGCCGGCACAATTGTTATTGGTGCCCACGAGGGACATGAAGCTGTGCTCCACCTCCAGCGTATCGGGATTGACGATAAGGTGGGAGGTGCCGCCCAGATGCGGCCGACCGTCCTCGGTCCAGTCCCACACGCGGGCCCGATCGATCCGGTCGAGGCGCGCGCCGTCTGGACCGAAGGCTGATTTTTCGAGCTGGTCCTGGTGCAGCTCATGGTTTCTTACCAGCGTGATCCGCCCGTCCGGACGGGCAAAACAGCCCATGCCGTCAAAGTCACCTGCGGCGAGCAGGCCGTCCGACATTTCCTCGCCCATGGTCGAGAGAACCCTGTAGGCAAACCCGTCGGGCAAGTCGAACAGCCCGGCCGGGTCGCGGCGCAGCGGGCCGTGGGGGTTGATCATGTTGAGATAGGACTGTTCCAGATTATCCAGGGGCCGGGCGCTGTTCACCCGTGCGGTCTGGCAGGCGGCCAGCCCGGAAAAGGCGACGGATGTTGCAGCGGCCTGCTGCAGGAAGTGGCGGCGAGACAGTGACATTCCGGTCCCCTGGCTGGTTCGATTTGTCTAGCAAATACAACGGGTTTACGACGATGGTATGACCGATGCCAAATATGCGGTATTATTTGACCGCATTGCTAGGTGTAATTAAAACAACGCTTTTTGCGTTTGGTGCTTGACCCTTGAGTCATTCAGACGTACATCGCGCGCTCGAATTCGCACCATGGCTCTTATTCTGAGGCAGGATTGATATGAAAACCTACTCCGCAAAACCGGCGGAAGTCGAAAACAAATGGATTGTGATCGACGCAGAAGGCGCTGTCGTTGGCCGCCTGGCGTCTTTCATCGCCATGCGTCTTCGCGGCAAGCACCGTCCGGACTTTACCCCGCATGTCGACACTGGCGACCACGTTGTTGTCATCAACGCCGAGAAAGTTGTCTTCACCGGCAACAAGCGTGACGACAAGCGTTACTACCGTCACACCGGTCACCCGGGCGGCATCAAGGAAACCAGCCCGGCCAAGCTGCTGGACGGTCGTTTCCCGGAACGCGTCCTGGAAGCTGCGGTCAAGCGCATGCTCCCGAAAGAAAGCCCGCTGGCGCGCAAGCAGTTCTCCAAACTGCGCGTGTACGCCGGCACCGATCACAAGCACGAGGCTCAGCAGCCGGAAGTGATCGATTTCAAATCCATGAACTCCAAGAACGCACGAGGCTGATCATGGCTGATGAAGCTCGCTCCCTCGAGGACCTGAAAGACGTCATCACCGACGCCGGCAATGACGCTGTCGAAACCAGCGCAACGCCGACCGAGCCGCAGATCGACGAACACGGCCGCGCCTATGCCACCGGCAAGCGCAAGAACGCTGTTGCTCGTGTCTGGATCAAGCGTGGCAGTGGCAAGATCACGATCAATGGCCGTGATCAGGAACAGTATTTTGCGCGTCCGGTACTGCGCATGCTGCTCCAGCAGCCGCTGGAAACCGCTGAGCGCGTCAACGAGTTTGACATCGTCGCAACCGTCAAGGGCGGTGGCCTCTCTGGCCAGGCCGGTGCGGTTCGTCACGGCATCTCCAAGGCGCTGACCTATTTCGAGCCGGGCCTGCGTCCGGTGCTGAAGGCCAACGGCTTTATCACGCGCGACAGCCGCGTTGTTGAACGTAAGAAGTACGGTAAGGCGAAAGCCCGTCGTTCCTTCCAGTTCTCCAAGCGTTAATTCGCAGCGACCTTTACAGGTTTCAAGGCGGGCGGTTCCGGACGGAGCCGCCCGTTTTTTGTTCAGGGACGGGTTTGCGCCTTGAGGATCGCCGTCAGCTCTTCTGCCAGAAGGTCAAACACCAGACGGATCCGTCGGCTGGTCTTGAGCTCCTGGTGCGTGACCAGCCAGACGGGCACGTCCAGCGCCTTGAGCTGGTCCGGCAGGACCATTTCCAGCTCCGGATAAAGGCTGGCGAAGTCGTGGGTCAGCGGCGTGATGCCCAGTCCCTCGCGCACATAGGCCATGATGGCCGGGCCGCGATTGGCGCTGATGCGGAAATTCTCGAGCCCGATTTCAAATCCCATTTCCCGGAAATAGGGAAGCGCTTCCTCATTCCGGTCGAACCCGATGAAGGGGTAGTTTTTCAGATCCTCCGCTGTGTCCGGCCGTCCCCACTCATCAAGAAATGCCCTGGACGCGTAAAGCGCCCCCTTCGTCTCGCCGATAAGCTTGCAATACAGGTCGGGCTGGTCCGGACGGGCGTGGCGAATGGCGATATCCGCCTCCCGCTTGCGCAGGTCGCGGATTTCGGACGCGGCGATGATCTCGATCGAGATGTTGGGCGCCTGCTCGCGCAGCTTTCGCAGGATTTTCGGGAGGAAAACCGCCGCCATTGTGTCGGTTGAGGTGATGGTGACCTGGCCATCCACCGTCGAGGCCTGTCCGGATGCTGTCAGCGAGATCCGGCTCGCCGCTTCACCCATGGCGCGCACATGCTCCAGCAGTTCAATGCCGGACTGGGTGAGGTCGGTTGACCGATGTCCGCGCTGGAAGAGGGTCACGCCCAACGCGTCTTCAAGCGCGGTGATTTGTCTGCTGAGTGTGGGTTGGGTCTGGCCCAGTGCGCGTGCCGCAGCGGACAGGGAGCCTTCCTCTGCCGTCGCAAGAAAGGCCCGGACCTGGTTCCAGTCGAAAGATATAGCCTGCCAGTTCATTGGTATGCGTATACCAGATGTCCGCAAATGCGCAATTTATACTCTATCTGTGTATGGGTAGACAGAAGGCAGCGATAGACAACAGAGAGTAACAATGAACAAGAAGGCACGGTTCTGGGACCGGATAGCGTCCAAGTATTTCCAGTCTCCGATCGAGGATCAGGCGGCTTACGAGCACAAGCTCGAGCTGACCCGGGAAAAATTTGCGCCCGAGAGTGAAGTACTCGAATTCGGCTGTGGCACGGGCGGGACAGCCCTGCGCCACGCTGCACACGTCAAACACATCCTGGCGACGGATATCTCCGAGAAAATGCTGGCGTTTGCAGGACAGCAGAAAGCCGAGCAAGGCGTGGACAATGTGACGTTCCAACACGCGGATTTCGATACCCTGGCCGCGCCCGCCGGCAGTTTCGACGTGGTCCTGGGCATGAGCATCCTGCATTTGCTGGATGATCGCCGACCGGCCATGGCCAAGGTTCGCGACCTGCTCAAGCCGGGCGGGTATTTCATCTCCAGCACCGCATGCCTGGGGAACAAGCTCTGGTTCATGGCGCCGTTCCTGTGGGCGGGGCGCATGATCGGCCGACTGCCGCTCGTGCGCATCTTCACCATCCGCCAGCTTGTGGACAGCGTGCGTGACGCCGGCTTCGAGGTGGAACATGAATGGGTGGCACCCAATGGAAATTCGGTTTTCGTTATCGCCCGCAAGCCTTAAGACTCCCCCCCTGGGATGTCGGGGCTGCGCCACCTACATTCCTGGCGCAGCCCCCATCTTTCGAGGACAATGTGACTGACACTGCCAAACCCCGCGCCCAGGTCGACCAGGACCGGGGCTCCAGCTTTGCGACCCAGATCGAGAATGAACAGGCGAACCGGGACAAGGGACGGGAGCTGAAACCGCTCAGCCGGCTCTTGCCCTATGTGCTCCGCTATCCGCTGACACTGTTCCTCTTCGTCATTTTCCTCGGGCTCGCGGCCACGCTGACACTCGCCCTGCCAGGCGCGTTCCGCTTGGTGGTCGATTGCGGATTTGGCGGCGCCAGCGCGTCGGAACTGTGCACCGATCTGCTGCCCAATGCAGAACTGTCGACCTTTTTCCTGGCCGGCATTGGCCTCGCCCTGCTGCTCGGTCTGGTCAGCGCCCTGCGTTTCTATTTCATCTCGCGCCTCGGCGAGCGTGTCGTCGCGGATCTGCGCAAGAATGTGTTCAACCACCTGCTCAGCCTCAGCCCGGCCTTCTACGTGTCGACGCGGACCGGAGAGGTCCTGTCCCGCCTGACCACGGACACGACCCTGATCCAGACCGTTGTCGGTTCCTCCGTATCCGTGGCCATTCGCACAGTGGTGACGACGGGCGGGGCGCTGGCGCTGATGGTTGTGGTGAACTGGCAGCTGTCCTTGATGGTGCTGGCGCTGGGCCCTGTCATTCTCGGGCCCATCATGATTTTCGGTCGACGGGTCCAGCGTTTGTCTCGCGACAGCCAGGATACGCTGGCGGATGCCTCTGCACGCGCCAGCGAGAGCCTTACGGCGATCGAGACCGTGCAGGCCTTTACCCGCGAAGAACAGGAGCGCGGGCGTTTCGGGGACGCGGTCGAAACCAATTTCGCGGCCTCCCTGCGCCGGATCCGGACACGCGCCTACATGACCGCGATCATCTTCTCTGTCGTGCTGGCCGGGCTGATGGCGGTGTTGTGGTTCGGGGCGACCCAGGTCCAGTCCGGTGCGATCACGCCCGGCGCCATGACCCAGTTTGTGATGTATGCCTTTGTCGCCGTGTCCGGCGTGGGCATGCTGACGGAAACCTATGCCGAGGTGATGCGCGCGGCGGGCGCAACCGAACGCCTGATGGAGTTGTTGTCGGCTGAGGCCGAGATCGAGGCGCCGGCCAACCCGACGTCCCTGCCATCTCCGCTGGCCGGTCGCATCCGTTTCGATGATGTGACGTTCGCCTATCCAGCCCGGCCGGGCGAGGATGTCCTGCGCGAGGTGACACTCGATGTTGCCCCGGGCGAAACCATTGCCCTGGTCGGGCCATCCGGCGCAGGCAAAAGCACGATTTTCCAGCTTTTGCTGCGACTCTATGATCCGGGTTCGGGCATGATCACTCTGGATGACACCGATATCCGGGATGTGGACCCGGTCACGCTGCGCAATGCCCTGGCCATCGTGCAGCAGAACGCCCCGCTGTTTTCCGGATCGGTCTCGGACAATATCCTGTTCGGTCGACCCGATGCTACGCATGACGAGGTAATCAAGGCGGCCAGGGCGGCGAATGCCCACGACTTCATCACCGCCTTGCCCGACGGCTATGACACGCAGCTGGGCGAGAATGCCAGCACCCTGTCCGGTGGACAGCGCCAGCGGCTGGCCATTGCCCGGGCGATCCTGAGGGATGCGCCGATCCTGTTGCTCGACGAGGCGACAAGTGCGCTCGATAGCGAGAGCGAACAGGTCATTCAACAGGCGTTTGAGCGCGTGTCACGCGACCGCACGACCCTGGTCATCGCGCACCGGCTGGCCACGGTAAGAGAGGCTGATCGCATCGTGGTGATGGAAAATGGTGCGGTCGTGGACCAGGGCACGCACGATGAATTGCTCGCGCGCGGCGGACTCTATGCCCGTTACATCGAGCTTCAGTTCGGGGCGTCCGACAGGCGAAACACCCCTGAAACCGAATGATCAATCTGCGGCGATACGACAGGTCTGGATCTGACCGCTGAGGACGTCGGGGCCGCCCAGGGCCGCTGCGCCGGTGACGACGTCATCGATCGACAGGATTTCCACGCCGGTGGAGGCGGCCGTCTGGTAGAGCGCCGGATTGCCGTCCTCAAGCGGGAAGAGTCCGGCCGCGGTTTCCAGCCCCTGTTCGGCCAGGGCCTCATCCTCGGAGGCGTCCGGCTCGCCAACCCCCAGCCACAGATAGACATTATCCAGATTGACCCCAGCCGCCGCCAGTTCCTGCGGTGCGTTCGGAGCTGACAGGACCAGGTTTGGGTTGAGCGCATGCAGCTGGGCAGCATCGTCGACGGTATAGGCGATGACGATGACTTCGTCCGCGGCATCCAGACGCTCGATCGCCGAAACAAGGGTTTGCTCGGAGACATTCTTGAGGTCCAGATTGAGATAGACACCGGCCTCGCGGGCCGCTGTGATCGCGGCTTCCAGCGTGGGAACGCCTTCCTCGAGCGTTTGACCATCCGGATCGACCAGGCTCAACGTCTCGATATAGCTCCATTCGGCCTCACGGATTTCACCGGTTCCCGTCGTCGTGCGGTCCAACGTCCAGTCGTGCATCAGATACAGAACGCCATCGACGCTTTCAGCGACATCGACCTCGGCATAGAGCACGCCCAGCGCGGCATTGCGCGTAATCGAGGAAACCGCATTTTCAGCATAGCCGGGGCCGAAACCTGCACGGTGCGCGGCCAGCATGGTGAAACCATTTTCGCGGGCGCATTCCATCAAGCGGGCCTGATAGGCCATTTCCTGGCTGGCTTCGGGGGTACAGGCTGCGGTGAAAGCCAGGGCCGCAAGGCCGGCGGTGACACGGGTAAGCTTTGTATACATGGGTGAAGATCCATTCTGTGCAGGGGCGTAGCCCCGTCAGGGCTAATCCTTGGACTTGTCATCATCCGAGCGGACCAGGACATTGCGTCCCGGCGCAGGGCGGATGGGGTCGAGCTTGCCGTCGCCCGGTGTTCGCGCCGGCACATCCTCACCCGAGCGCTCAAAGAGCCACTCGCGCCAGTCGAGCCACCACGATCCCGGGTGTTCCTCGGCACCGGCAATCCAGGCATCCACCGTGTCCGGCAGGGTGTCATTGGTCCAGTGCTGGTACTTGTTGGCGTCGGGATGGTTGATGACACCGGCAATGTGACCGGAGCCCGCCATCATGTAGCGCACCGGGCCGCCAAAACGCTTGGCGCCCTTGTAGACAGACGGGTAGGGCGCGATGTGATCATCGCGGGACGCCTGCATGTAGATCGGCGTCTTGACCGCATCCAGCTCGAGCGGGACATCGCCGAAGCTCAGCTCGCCCTTGGACAGGCGGTTCTTTCGGTACATGTTGTCCAGATACCAGAGGTGCAGGGCCTTGGGCATGCGCGTCTGGTCGGCGTTCCAGTACAGCAGGTCGAAGGCCTGGGGCTGGCGACCGAGCAGGTAGTTGTTGATGGTGAAGGACCAGACCAGGTCGTTCGAGCGCAACAGGTTGAACGTGTCGGCCATGGTGCGGCCATCGAGTACGCCCCCCTGGGCGTCCATGACGCGCTCGATCTCTTTCATCCACTCATCATCGATAAAGATGAGCAGGTCTCCGGCCAGTTCAAAATCGGTCTGGGCGGCAAAGAAAGTCGCCGACGCAATGCGGTCCGGCTGACCCGTAGCTTCCAGATAGGCCAGCGTGCTGGCGAGCAGGGTGCCTCCGACGCAATATCCCACCGTATTAACCGACGTCTCGCCCGTCGCCTCCTCGACCGCGTCGATCGCCGCCAGCAGGCCTTCATGCATATAGTCCTCAAACGTCTTGTCCTTGAGTTCGGGGCCCGGATTGACCCAGGAGATCAGGAAGACGGTGAAGCCCTGCTTGGTGAGCCAGCGGATCATGGAGTTCTTCTCGCGCAGGTCGAGAATGTAGAACTTGTTGATCCAGGGCGGTGCGATCAGGAGCGGACGCTTTTTGACCGTGTCCGTGGTGGGCGCGTACTGGATCAGTTCAATGATGTCATTCTCGAAGACGACTTCGCCCGCGGTCGTCGCCAGGTCTTCACCGACCTTGAAACCTTCCATGTCGGTCTGGGTCAGCGCGAGGCGCCCGCGCCCCTTCTCCAGATCGGCCATCAGGTTTTTCAGCCCGCGGGTCAGGTTTTCGCCGCGTGACTGCATGGTTTCCCGGATGACGTCGGGATTGGTCAGCGCGAAATTGGTCGGCGCCAGTGCATCCGTCATTTGCTTGGTCAGGAATTCGACCTTGCGCTTGGTCTTCTCGTCAATGCCGTCAACGCCATGTACCAGGCCCATCAGGAAGTGCTGGTTGAGCAGGTAGGATTGCTTGATGGCGTCAAAGACCGGGTTCTCGCTCCAGTCCTTGGACCGCCAGCGCTTGTCGCCGGCCTCGGGCGTGATCGCGGCCGCCTCGTCACCGGTGACAACGCGCTTCGTCGTGTTCGACCACAGGTCCAGATATCCCTTCATCAGGTCCGCCTGGGCCTGCATGACCAATTCCGGCTGGGAGATGATCTGGGTCCAGACCTCACCGAATTCCGGGGCGGAGTGGAACGGATCGGCCTGCGGCAGGACGGGATCGCCCTCCAGGGCCTTGGCTACCACTTCGGACATCAGTTTTTGTGACTTCAGTGAAGCCTGCATCAGATTGCGGGACACATGGTCCAGCGTTTCCAGGTCTTTCTCGGTCCATTCGGACCAATTGCCGCCGGGAAATGATGTGTTGTCCTGGTTGTCCTTGCTCGACATGGGAATTCCTTGAGAACGGGGAGTGGAACCTGGGGAGGAGACGGTATAGAAGGTGACAAGCGCGTCCTGCGCGAGGAGATATCATGAACCGGTTTACAGGTATTCTGTTTTTTTGCCTTACCTGCTCTGCGTGTGCGTCGGTGCAAATGCCCCAGGCCAGCGTCGAGGAGCCGGAATGGATTACGGAAAGACGTGCAGAATATCTTGCATCTTCCGAAACCCCTGTTAGCGTTAACGCAACTCCGTCAGGTGCCGGTGTGCGGCGAGAGAATGACGCTCAGATGAGCGAGGTTCTTGAAAAACGCGAAGAACTTCTCGAACAGACGCAGTCCATGGACGGCGACGATCGGCTGACGACGGAAGAATTCATCGAGGCGGGCCGGCAACGGACCACACCGCCTCAATAAGGTTTGCAGATCCCCCGAACAGTCGGGGCAGGAGACTAGAGAATGAGCGACACCAAGGCGCTGAGCAATCTTGCAATGGATGCCGTCAAGGCAGCTGAAGCGGCAGCCCGCGCGGCTTATGACTGGATCGGTCGCGGCGAAAAGGAATCGGCGGACCAGGCTGCCGTCGATGCGCTGCGCACCGGCCTCAACGCCATGGCCATGAAAGGTCGCATCGTGATCGGTGAGGGTGAGCGCGATGAAGCGCCGATGCTCTACATCGGTGAGGAAGTTGGTACCGGCGAAGGCCCGGAAATCGACATCGCGCTGGACCCGCTCGAAGGTACGTCACTGACCGCGAAGAACATGCCCAATGCACTCGCGGTTCTCTCGCTCAGCCTGCGTGGGGGCTTGCTTAACGCGCCTGATACCTACATGGACAAGATCGCTGTTGGCCCCGGTCTTCCGGCCGGTGTTATCGACCTGGATGCCAAGCCCGAGGACAATGTCCTGGCCCTAGCCAAGGCCAAGGGCGTTGATCCGAGCGAGATCACGGTGTGCATTCTCGAGCGTCCGCGGCATCAATACATCGTTGATGGCGTCAAATCCGTTGGCGGCCGTGTGCGCATGATCCCCGATGGTGATGTGGCCGGAGCCATGGGCGCTGCGGGCCTGGGCACCAATGTCGACATGTATATCGGCCAGGGCGGCGCTCCGGAGGGTGTCCTCGCGGCGTCTGCGCTGCGCTCGATCGGTGGCCAGATGCAGGCGCGTCTGGTGTTCCGCAATGATGATGAGCGCGCGCGCGCCGAACGCGTGGGTGTCAAGGAATTCGACCGCAAATACGACCTGTCCGAGCTGGCCGCCAGCCACTGCCTGTTCGTTGCGACGGGTGTCACCGACGGCGACCTCGTCAGCGGTGTGCGCAAGTCCGGCGGCGTCGTCTCCACCGAGACCCTGGTCCTCGACTCGGCTGATCATTCCATTCGCCGCATTCGCACTGACCTGCCGCTCTAGGCATGCCAGACACCGTCCAAGACGCAGCGCCCCACGCCCTGGCTCCCGTGCTGGGCGTGGAGCGTTCGGTCCTGGGCAAGACCTGGCGCATGCCGGTGTCCGATGACGGGCTCATCAGCCAGATTGCGCGTCAGCACCGGCTTTCCGAGACCCTGGCGCGTATCCTCGCCGGGCGCGGATTGCCGGCGGACGCGGTCAGCGGCTTTCTGTCGCCGCGCCTGAAGGACAGTTTTCCCGACCCCAGCAGTTTCAAGGATATGGATCTCGCCGCCCAGCAAGTCTGGGATGCGGTCGAGGCCGGCTGCAAGGTCGCCGTTTTTGCCGATTATGATGTGGACGGGGCGACATCCGCCGCCCAGCTGCTGGGGTGGGCGAAAGCGCTCGGCCAGGACTGGACATTCTACGTTCCCGACCGTGTCGATGAAGGCTATGGCCCGAATACCGAGGCGTTTCGCCAGCTCCAGGAGGAGGGCGTCGAGCTGGTGATCACGGTTGATTGCGGCGCAGCCGCCCACCAGCCGCTGCAAGCGGCTGCGGAGATGGGGCTCGCCGTCATTGTCGTTGATCACCACCTGATGGACGAGCATTTCCCGCCGGCCGACGCGCTGATCAATCCGAACCGTCCGGATGATCGCTCCGGATGTGGTCACCTCGCGGCTGCGGGCGTCAGTTTTGTCTTTCTTGCAGCGCTGAACCGGGAAGGGCGTCGGCGTAGTGCCTTCGAGGATCAGCCCGAGCCGGACCTGCTCGGCTTCCTGGACCTGGCCGCACTGGGCACCATCTGCGATGTCGTGCCGCTGCACGGGTTCAACCGCGCGATTGTGGCCCAGGGGCTGAAGGTGATGAGTGATTGGTCGCGCCCGGGGCTTGGCGCCCTGGCGCAAATTGCCTCCGTCGAGGG
>JAYZXG010000287.1:0-2598 GCA_036141435.1 Pseudomonadota bacterium
ACGGCCGCAAAGGCTGCACCGATCATGGTCACCGCCCCGAAGGCGGCCATCAGGGCGACACGGGTGTTTTTGTCTTGTGGCAAACGGATCATAGAGTCAGCCTCCAACGTTCTGGCTAAGACGCGCGACCGTCACAAGGAAAATCACAACCATGAAGGCCACCAGGCTCCAGGCGATGGCGACATTGCGTTTCTTGCGGGCGGCGATCTGCTCTTCGTTCAGTTCCACGCTCTCACCGGACGGCTGACCCTCGCGGTGGTAGAAACCGAAATTCTCCGACGTCGGCGCACCCGAACTGTCGAGCGCCTGATCCGTCGTCTCGGTATCCGCGTCTGCGGCGGTTTCATTCTGGGTGTCGGAACCGTTATCGGGGACCATTAGCCATTTACTCCGGGAACTGCCCAATAAGCACCAAATGCGTGCTCAACAATCAATGCGGCAAAAAGGACCGTCAGATAGCCGATCGAGAAGGCAAAGAGATCGCGCGCCGCCTTGTCGCCGGCACGCACGGCATACAGCGCGCCCTCTTCAGCGGACCCGGCTTCACCCGCGCGGGACTTGTAGATGCGCACGGCCAGCAGCAGGAAGAGCGCGCCACCGCCCAGCGATGTTGCGGCATAGACCAGTCCGCCAAGGCCGGTCAGGACGGGCGCGCCGGCGAAGATCACCAGCACGATGGAGTACAAGAGGATCTGCAAGCGCGTGGACTTGGCGCCCTTGGCGACCGGCATCATCGGCACATTGGCCGCGGCATAGTCACCGGACTTGTACAGCGCCAGGGCCCAGGAATGCGGCGGCGTCCACAGGAAGATGATCATGAAGAGGATCACCGCATCGAGCGAGATCTCGCCGGTCGCGATCACCCAGCCAATCATCGGCGGGAAAGCACCGGCCGCACCGCCAATGACGATATTCTGGGGCGTCGAGCGCTTGAGGATCATCGTGTAGATGACAGCGTAGAAGAAGATCGAGAAGGCCAGCAGGCCGGCCGCCAGATAATTGGCCGCCAGGGCCATCATCAATACGGACAGGATGGAAGCCACCAGCCCCATGCCATAGGCATTGGAGATCGACACCGCGCCGCGCGGCACCGGGCGCTTTTGCGTGCGCTTCATGGTGGCGTCGATATCGGCGTCATAGGCCATGTTGAGCGCGCCAGCCGCGCCCGCCCCGATGGCCAGGGACAGGATAGAGATCAGCGCCAGGAAGGGATCGACATCCGTCGGCGCCGCGATGAGACCGGCAAAGGCGGTGAAGACGACCAGCGTCATCACCCGCGGTTTCATCAAGTCAAAATAGTCGCGGGGCGAGGCTGTTGAAACAGCCTCGCCCTCTGCGCGATGAACGCTGGAGTTCGTCGTTTGGTTCAAGGTCTACCTACTTGATCTTCGGCAGCTCGTTGAACTGGTGGAACGGCGGCGGAGAGGACAGCGTCCACTCGAGCGTCGTGGCACCTTCACCCCACGGATTGGCCTCTGCCTTGCGGCGGGAAATCATCGACTCGATGAGAACCGCGAAGAAGAGCAGCATACCCACAGCCATGATCACATAGCCCCAGGACGATACCATGTTCCAGTAGGCGTGGCCGTCAGCGTAGTCGACATAGCGACGCGGCATGCCCTGCAGGCCCAGGAAGTGCTGCGGGAAGAAGATCACATTGGCACCGATGAAGAAGAACCAGAACTGCAGGCGAGCCAGCAGGGAGTTGTACTTCACGCCGAAGATCTTCTCGTACCAGTAGTACCAGCCCGCGAAGATCGCGAAGACGGCACCCAGGGACAGCACGTAGTGGAAGTGCGCGACCACGTAATAGGTGTCGTGCAGCGACTGGTCGACGCCGGCATTGGCCAGGACGACACCGGTCACACCACCCACGGTGAACAGGAAGATGAAACCAACAGCCCACAGCATCGGTGTGCGGAACTCGATGGAACCCCCCCACATCGTGGCGATCCAGGAGAAGATCTTGATGCCTGTCGGAACCGCGATGACCATGGTGGCCGCCACGAAATAGGCTTTCAGATCAACCGGCATGCCAACGGTGTACATGTGGTGCGCCCACACGATGAAGCCGATGAAGCCGATCGCAACCATTGCGTACGCCATGCCCAGGTAACCGAAGACCGGCTTCTTGGAGAAGGTCGAGACAATGTGCGAGACGATGCCGAAACCAGGCAGGATCAGGATGTAGACTTCCGGGTGACCGAAGAACCAGAACAGGTGCTGGAACATCACCGGATCACCGCCACCGGCCGGATCGAAGAAGGCCGTGCCGAAGTTACGGTCGGTCAGCAGCATGGTCAGCGCGCCAGCAAGAACCGGCAGGGAGAGCAGCAGCAGGAAGACCGTCACCAGCATGGACCAGACAAACAGCGGCATCTTGTGCAGGGTCATGCCCGGCGCACGCATGTTGAAGATCGTGGTGATGAAGTTGATGGCACCCAGGATCGAGGACACACCGGCGACGTGCAGCGACAGGATCAGCAGATCCATCGCCGGCCCGGAGTGGCCCGAAGTCGAGAGCGGCGGGTAAAGCACCCAGCCACCGCCGAACCCGTCTCCGCCACCCGATCCCGGCACAAAGAGCGAGATGAAGGC
>JAYZXG010000288.1:0-12810 GCA_036141435.1 Pseudomonadota bacterium
GTAAACTTCGGCATCGCCCAGCATGTCGATCGCGTACTCACCATTGGTGAAGAAGGAGTAGCGGTTCGTACCCTGGATCAGGTCGAATTCGCCCTGGCCAGCGTTGTTGTTGTACAGCGGGTTGTAAGACCAGGTCTGACCAATGTCCGTACCCGGGCCACCCGGCTGATCTTCCGTCGGGTAGTTGAAGAAGCCGGAACCGTTGTCGAAATCAAACGCGATGATGTCGAAGGAACGACCCAGGCCAGCATCGAGTACCGGACCGAAGAAGACCTGGAGCGGGTCCAGGAACTGGTTACCAAACGCGAAGTTGGCGCAGAGCTGACGGATCTCACCGGTGGTCGGGTTGATCTCGATGTCACGCGTACAAGGCGCCATCGTCGGGCGCTCTTCACGGCGAACTTCGTCACGGTTGTAGTATTCGAAGCCGAAGCCGATGAAACCACGGTCGTTGTTCACACCGCCGGAGATGCCGAAGCGACGCTCTTCACCACCGCCCATTTCCGGGTGGGAGTAGAAGGTGTCGATTTCCAGGCCGTCGAATTCCGTACGCATGATGGCGTTGATAACACCAGCAACAGCGTCAGAACCGTATACGGAGGAAGCACCGTCGGTCAGGATGTCGAAACGCTCAACCATACCCGTCGGGATCAGGTTCAGGTCAGGACGGGTCGGCGCGCCACGCACACCAGCCGGTCCAATACGACGGCCGTTCAGCAGGATCAGGGTACGCTCAGCGTCCAGACCACGAAGAGAAACGGTAGAAGCACCCGGGCCGGAGTCAGTTACCTGACCGGTGAAGGTGTTGTCGAACTGCGTACCAGAAGCAACGGAAGTGTTCTGTACGATGGCAGCAGCATCGATGATACCAGCGTCACGTGCGGTGTCGGTGTCGACGACCTGCAGCGGAGACGGGCTGGAGAAAGTGTTACGAGCAATACGAGAACCAGTAACGACGATGCGGTCAGCAACCTCGTCCTCTTCCTCTTCCTGCGCGTCCGGCACCTGCTCTACGTCCTGCGCGAACACAGGCTGAGCGCCCATGGTCAGAGCAGCAACGCCAGCAAGCATCGTAGAGCGCAGCAGACGCTCTTTATCAGCGAAAATTGTCACGATCTTACCCCTTTTGACTTTTTCAAACGTTGAGGTCCGTTTTGCCCCCGGAACACCCAACTTGCGGCAGAGTCTCCCCTGCACGGTGCCACAAGATAGCCGAATGCCTTGGTGAGCAAGCCCTTAGTCAGCAAAAACGGGTCGTTCGTTGCATTGCGCTCCCCGGGTGTTGCAATAATGTCATCAAACATTACCGGGACGGCGACGGGCCGCGCCCAAAGGTAAATATCGACCGCCGAACGAGCGTACTGCAGACAATCTGCAATCATGCAGATCTGGTGCTTGCGTCCCCCGCTCAGGAAGGCTAAACACCCGGCTCCCAATCGGATGGGCGATTAGCTCAGCGGGAGAGCACTTCGTTGACATCGAAGGGGTCACTGGTTCAATCCCAGTATCGCCCACCATCCACTTCCCAGTTTCGACTGACTTAGAGAATTGCCGGGCTGCAATCGTGTCCGAAATCTGCCCGCTGGTACCAGGTCGCTTCTGTCCGGGTCCGCGCTTCACCATGACAGGTTCAGGAGAATGCGCGCTGCGGCGCGCAGGCAAAGCAGAGGCTTGTTCCGCCGCCAAACCCTGCTGCCCTTGGAGCGTTAAGCATTCGTTAAGCCCGATGCCCGCGAATGGATGAACCTCAACACACACATCCGAGCGATAGATGCCAAAACACTGGACATGGCTTAGCGCTGTCATCGCCGTCGCGGTATTCAGCTCGTTCATCAGCTTGACGGAACGGCACCCACCTCGATTTCCCGCAATGTCAGAGGTCGAACCGGCAATACCCGTGAGCGCGCGTCCTTTGAACCCGCATGGCTTGACCCGGATTGAGGTCATCGAACTCAACATTCACTGCAGGCAGGGCCATGAGCGTGCCTGCTTGATCCTGCGAACCTTTCAACAATCGGCCACCCGCCCTGTCGACAGCCACCAGCCTGCTCGATATTGCCTCACGTCCGCAGAGGATTGCAGAGCCGATGCGATGGTTTGGCGGAGTTAGGCGCTACTCACTGAGGATCGACCATGAACGGAATGGACGAGATCGGATCGAAACTCCGGGTCGCAGCGTGTCTGATGCTAACGAGCGGCGTGACCGCCTGCGCACACATCACACCACCTGAAACCATAGCAACGCGCATTTATGAACTCTGCGCGGAGCCGCCCCAGCACAGTTGCCATGAACAGGGCTGGTGCAGTGAAACACAACTGGTATCAGCACGTGCGAACTCTGAAGGGCGCGTCTGGCTGGAAACCCAATTGCAGACCACCAGTCGCCCAGATGTCATCGAACGGAGTGAGGCGTCACGGCAACTTCGCGAAAGCATGGACGAATTCTACGCACGATCCGGGATTGAACGACCCACGCGCTCGACTCCACGCATTTTCCCCACAACCTTCGAAATCTTTCGAGTGGAAGCCTTCGCCCAGGTCCGGAATAACGGCCGTTCCTATCTGATGTTCAGATGCGCGCCCTTCGACGATTGCATCATTACCTCCTACATTCCCGACGAAGTCGAGATGGTTTCGACGAGCGGTGTTCCCTGCGTCGATGCGGAAGCAGCCGCTGCTTATTTCGAGGACCATGTGGTCCGATGGCAATCGCCCTACTCGTGAGCCGCCGCGCCCTATGATGCCGCTTGATTGCCGGCCGGCCCGTCTCGCCTTCAACCTTCACGGCGCTCGCAGCCACACCGCAGCTCGTGATGTCTGGCGCGATGGAGGGGCCAATCCCTCACGCGCGGTTCATCGGTGAAAGCAGCAACAGGCCTTCTGTCTGCGGTCAAATGTGCCTATGTCTCTCGCGCGATAGGAGAGATGACATGGACGCACGCCTGAAATCCGCCCTCGAAACCATCATCGAGCGCCAGTCTGGTCGCAATATCGTCGATGCCAAGCGTGTCGACAGCGCCGCGGTGTCCGGCGACACGGCCACGATCATCCTGACGCCGCCAGTCGCCGGCGAGCCGGATCTGGATCGATTGCGGGCTGAAATCGAGCCTGCGGTAACGGCGATCGACGGCGTGGCCCGGGTGCGTATCGTCATGACGGCCCACAAGAGCGAGGGCAAGCCGGCGCCCAAGGCCCGCCCTGCGCCCGCGCCGGCCTCGAACGCCAAGCCGGCCCGGCATGTGATCGCCGTGGCATCGGGCAAGGGAGGTGTCGGCAAATCCACCGTTGCTGCCAATCTCGCCGCAGCCCTGGCCAAGGACGGCATGAAGGTCGGCTTGCTCGACGCAGATATCTACGGCCCGTCGGCGCCACGTCTGTTCGGATTGAACGATGTGCCGGGCCTGCGCAAGACCGAGGCAGGCGTGCAGCCGATCACGGCGCACGGCGTCGCCATCATCTCCATGGGTTTCGTCGTCAAACCGGGCGCGCCGGTCGTCTGGCGCGGGCCGATGGTCCAGGGGGCTATCCGACAATTCATGACCGAGACCGATTGGGGAGACCTCGACGTGCTGATCCTGGACATGCCGCCCGGCACCGGTGACGCCCAGCTTGCCATCGCCCAGGATCTGCCGGTCGACGGCGCCGTGATCGTTTCAACGCCGCAGGATCTGGCCCTCGACGATGCACGCAAGGCCATCGGCCTGTTCGAGCAAACCCATGTCCCTGTCCTCGGCGTGGTCGAGAACATGTCGATTTTCATCTGTCCGCATTGCGGTGAAGGCAGCCATATTTTCGGCTCCGGCGGCGCCAAGGAGGAGGCCGCGAAGATCGGTGCACAATTCCTCGGCGAAATCCCGCTTCACCCCGACCTGCGGGCGCGTTCGGATGCCGGCGAGCCGGTGGCGCTGGACGACGGCCCGATCGCGACGGCATTCCTGAAAACAGCGCAGGCCGCGCTGGCCGCCGCAGACGAGGCATCCAAACCGCTTCCCGAGATTGTGTTCGACTAATCGATCAGGCGGGCGGAGTTCGGCTGCAGGCCACCATCGATGCAAATGCCGAAAACTTCGGCCAGAAGATCCGGGCTCAGACTGGTCCCTGCGGGACCGTTCGCCCGGATATGACCGTCGGCCATCACCACGATCTCGTCCGCATAGCGCACCGCCAGATCCAGCGCGTGAATGGCCATGATGACCAGTGCGCCCTGCCGTGCCACCGCGCGAACGATGTCCATGACCCTTATTTGATGACGCGGATCGAGCGCCGCGATCGGCTCGTCCAGCAGGACTACATCAGCCCGCGTCGCCAGCACCCGCGCCAATTGCGCCCGCGCCCGCTCGCCCGAGGACAGCGTATCCACGCGTCGCTCTGCCAGGTGGGCAATATCGGCGGTCTGCATGGCCTGAGCGATCGCATCCTTGTCGGACCGGCTCAATTGCCGAAGCGGCTGCAGGTAAGGCGCCCGCCCCAGCGCAACGAGACGGTCCACCTGCAGCGACCAGGCAACGGCCTGATCGGCAGCCAGGTAGGCGATCCGGCGTGCGCGCATGCGGTCGGACAGCGTATCAATCGCCTGCCCGTCCAGCTCGACAGTGCCTGCGTCCGGCGCGAGCAGACCGCCCGCCAGCCGGAGCAGGGTGGATTTGCCAGCACCATTGGGGCCAACCAGCGCGACCACGTTTCCGGCCGTGGCCTCGAGTGACGCCTGGTCAAGCACCAACGCACCCTCGTATCGCGCGCTCACATCGCGCATTTCCAACCGGGTCATAACGCTCTCCCGCGCTGACTGCGGACCAACCACACGAAAAACGGTGCGCCCAGCAGGGCTGTCAGCACACCGAGGTAAAGCGGAATGCCGGGCCCCGACAGCAGGCGTGCGCCCAGATCCGCTAGGTTCAGCAGGGCCGCGCCGCCCAGCGCCGAAGGCAACAACAGGGCGGCTGGGCGTGAGGCCACGAAGGGCCGCAGCAGGTGCGGGACCACAAGCCCGACAAAGCCGATGGCACCGGCGACAGCGACACCACCTCCCACAGCGAGGGCGCTACCCAGGACAATCGCGATACGCAGGCGCGGAAGATTGACCCCGAGACTATGCGCTGTCTCCTCCCCGAGGCTGAGCGGGTCGAGGTCGTTGCGGACCAGCAGCAGGGCCGACACCCCGACCAGGATCAGCGGTGTCGCGAACCGGACCTCGTTCCAGCTGGCATCCGCCAGCGACCCCATCAGCCAATAGGCGATTTCCGCCAGTGCCCAGGGATTGGGACTGAGATTCATCAGCAATGCCGTACCGGCAGACGCAACCGCGCTGACGGCCACGCCGGACAAGATCAACGTCGTCGAACTGGCGCGCTGACCGGCCAGCAGCAAGAGCGCACCGACCCCGACCAGCCCGCCAAGCGTGGCCGCAACCGGGACCATCAGGAGCGAGATACTCGCCAGGCCGAAATAGAGCGCGATGACTGCGCCCAGCCCGGAGGAGGCCGTGACCCCGACAATGCCGGGATCCGCCAGTGGGTTGCGGAAAAAGCCCTGCAGGGCCGCACCGCTGACGCCAAGTCCGGCACCGACCAGTGCGCCCAGCAGGCTGCGTGGCAGCCGCAATTCCAACAGGATTTGCGTACCCAGGCTCGTCTCGCCCCGCGCCACCTGCATCAGAGCCGCCAGCAGGCTGCCATCTCGGCCGACCAGCAGGTTGAGCCCGAACGCCAGGATGGCCAGCCCGAGCAGGAACATCAGGTGAAGCGCCTTCATCCTTCGTCCTCCAGTCTATCCAGCGCATCCGCGATGCGCTCCGCCGCATCGATGAGATGCGGACCGGCACACGGCCAGTAGCCGCTGGGAATTTCGATGCGAGCCTCGGTGTCGAGGACCTGCCTGTAGGCCGCGTGATAGCGCGCGCGGTTCAGCCGCCCCTCATAACCATTCTCGAAAAAGCTCGTGACAATCAGATCGGCGGACAATCCGAGCACCTGTTCCGGATCCGAGCGGGTCCAGCCCGTGGCACCGTTCGCTGCGACCACATTATCTCCACCCGCAGCGGTGATCGCCGCGTCGATATAGGTGCTGTCACCGGCCGAGCCACCGGAGGACGAGAGGTAGAAAACGCGCCGCCGCGCCGAACGCTGCTGCGCCCGCCCGGCCAGCGCCTCGAGACGCCGGTCGAGCTGCGCAATCTCTCGCTCAGCACGGTCCTCCCGCCCGAATGCCCGCCCCAGCAGGCGCAAATTCTCGCGCACCGTCTGGAACCCCTCTCCCCAGTGCAGATGCACTGTTTCGACCCCGGCCTGCGTCAGCATGGGGCCCAGCCCCGTGCCCTCGCCCGGGCCGAACACCACGTGTGCGGCGGACAGGTGATAGAGCCGCTCGGCATCTGCCCAGGCACGAGGATAGTTCCGCGCCCAGTCCGGAGCCTCGGAGACCGGTTCATCAACCTGCCAGGACACGGCCTGGATCTCACCGGGTTCCAGCAACGCGAACACGTAGGCATCGGCACACAGCGAGGCCGAGGCGACGCCACGCATGGCGGGCGTCACCTCGATATCCTGTGCCGGGCTAGCCGTGGTTGAAACGAACGCCAATGAAAGCGCCGCGACCACGTGTGTGATAGCCGAAGACATCTTGATATTCCTCGTCGAGCAGGTTTTCACCGCGCACATAGAGACTGAAATTCTCACCCATGCGGCGGCTGATCTGGCCGGAGACCAGGGTGTAGGCATCCAGCGTGACCGGCGTGAAGGATCCGAAATCGGTATCGCCCTGCTCGCCGGTGTAATCGAGGCTTGCCGACGCATACCAGGCGCTGTCGTGCGGCGCCCAGCTGAGGGTCAGGGACGCAAGCTGTTCGGGCCGCCGGATCTCGTCGAAGCCGCCCTCCTCGCTCTCCAGGAAACTGGCCGAGGCGAAGATCGAGACGGCGTCGCTCACATCGAATTGCGCCTCGAGCTCCAGGCCTTCGCGCGTGGATTGCGCGCCTGCATTGCGTGCCGTGGCCGGGAAGACGCCGAAATCCGTGAAGATCTCATTCTCGAGCTCCGAGCTGAACCAGACCGCGGACCAGCGGCCGCGCCCGTTCAATACGTCCTGCTCGAAGCCGATCTCCCAGCCCAGCGAGGTTTCCGGCTGGAGGTTCGGATTGCCGAGAAAGAAGGCCGGGAAAAATCCATAGAGCTCGAACACGCCGGGATTCTTGACGGCTTCACCAACGCTGGCGCGCAGGCGACCGTTGAGGGCTTGCAGATCATACGCCGCCCCGACACGCCAGGTCGTCGCATCGTCGAACAGCGCGTTCTGCTCGTGGCGCGCAGACAGGCTGAGATCAAACGCAGCCACCGACAGCCCGTAATCGAAGGCATATGCCGTCGTCTCGATCTCCCGCGTCTGGTTGGCGCCATTGCCGGTTCCGGCAAAGTTCTCCAGATCATCGACCTGGTGTTCCAGCAGCGCGGTCAAACGATTGCTCACGGAACCGGCGGACCATTGCGCGGTGAGCTGATAGCTCAGCTCATCCCGCGAGCCGGCAGAAAAGCCCGCGCTGGCGCCGTCGACCCAGCTTGTCGCCTCGTCGGACGTGACCTGATAGTTCAGGCGGTGATCCAGGGTGTAACCCTCGAGCACCTGTTCGCCCACCAGGCTGAAATGCGCAAACAATTGTTCGCCGTGACGCTCATTGTCGGTATCGTCGAGACGCCCGTCATAGTCGCGGTCGGCATCCGATGCCGTTGCGTAGTCAATCCAGCGCACGGACGCGTCGACCGACCAGTCAGGGCTGAGCTCATGCTCGATCCCGAAATGGCCATTGGTATTGCGATATCCGTCAGTCTCGCCCCCACTCCCGGACACATCGATGCCAGCGGTGTGATAGTCGGCGATACCGGCGCGCACACGTAGCGCGTCGCCGCCATATCGAACGCCGGCATTCACGCGGCGGGTCTCAAAACTCCCCCGCTCTCCACTCAGGTTGAATGCGCGCCCCTCGCCGGGCTGCCGGGTGGTCAGTGCGATCACACCGCCGATCGCGTCGGCACCCCAGAGCGCGGACTGCTCGCCCCGGGCGACCTCGACACTGCCGAGATCATCGAACAGGAAATTAGCGAAGTCGGCCTCTCCGGTGAACGGGCTGGCCGCCTCGACACCATCGATCAGCACGAGGACGTGATTGGCCTCCGAGCCGCGCGCCCGGATCTGCGTCAATTGCCCTTCCGGACCGGAACGCGACACAGCCAGACCGGGCACCGCGCGCAGGATGTCAGCCACGAACAGCGGACCGCGCGCCTCCAGGTCTTCGGCATTCAGCTGGGTCACACTGGCGGTACTGTCCTGGGCAAGGACGGGCACACGCGCTGCAGTGACCAGGATCACATCATCCTGGGCCCATGCGGGTGCCGCAGCCAAAACGGAAATGAGTGCTGTTGAACCCAACAGCGGTCGAAACAATCGCATACTACGTCTCCATAGCGATCAGGCCGGCACAATGGCCGGCGGTTGCAAGGAGTCGTCAAAACGGAGTTACCGCGCCTCTCTCGTGTGTTCCCGCACGATCGGACAGACGACAGTAATGGCAGGTCTTCCGGCTCTCGGGTCAATGCGATCAACACGCCTTCCCGGGACAGGCCCAGTGGCTTCGTGTGCTGTCACTCACCGATTACGGCTGCGGGTACAGCGCCGGACTTGCCGCCATCGAATTCCATCGAAGGCCACGCACCGGCTTCCCTGTTCGTCCCTTGCGGGAACCATCACGGTCGCGGAAGCTATTCGGATTGTGAGTGCTATTCAACCGCCTGATGGCGCGCGAGCTCGGCCAGCTGGTCCTCCAGCGACCGGATGCGAGAATGCAGGGCACGTTCACGCTGCTTTTCCGGCGAGGACAGAAGCGTTTCCAGCTGCTTGAGATCGTTCTGGGTCCGCTGCCAGCGACGCCAGAGCAGGAAGACTTTCGGTCCATCGACGAGATACCGTCGCCACATGCGGCCGGGTTCCTGGATCAGGCGGTGCAACCACTCCAGCCGGGCATTCTGCATCCATTTGGGTGCGCGGTCGGCTTTGCCACCGAGGAAATCCAGCGACGCGCCGACACACAGGCCAAGGCCCGTGCAATCTCCACGCTCCAGACACGCTTCAGCGACCAGCTCCTGCTGCGGTGACCCGGTGCACAGGAAGGTGAAACGAGCCGGATTATCGGCGACGAAGGCTGCACATTCCTGGATCGCCTGAGGATTGTCGCGCAATCCCATGGGCGGTTCATGCCAGCGCAGATTGGTCAGACCGTAGCGCTCACGCACCGCCTCGATCACATCCTCCGAACCGCCAACAACATTGATGGCGTCATCGGGCGCGATCTCATTTTCAAACAGGTGCTGGGTCAGGTCCGAGCCCGGCGTGACCTCGATCATCTCGCCGGAAGCACGGCCAAGCAGCTCCAGCACACGGCTGTCGCAGACCGTCAGCCAGGCCTGGGCGTACAGACGCGCCAGCACGGTATCGGTCTCCAGCCGGACCAGGTGATCCACATTGGGGGTCACGACATAGGCAAACCCGTGCTGGGCCGGCCGGTCCGCCACACGGCGCACGGCGATATCCATGCCGATCTTGTCAAAGGCCGAATTCAGGAACCAGATGTGGCGCGCACCGCTGCGGCGATCTGTTCCTGTGCCCTCTGCAAGCATATCCACCATGCTGGTGCGTCCCGTTTCGTGTCAATTCACCGTCCTGGACGCGTTAACTGCAAAACTCCTGCCGACTTTTTTCGACCCCGCTGCATCCAATACCGCCTTCGGCGGCATCTTAGAGACGCGAGGGGGAAAGGAGCGGTCAGATGGTGGTGAAATCAGCAATCATTGCAGGCACATTGGCGACCATATCAGCGGTGCCAGTGGCGGTACCCGCTTTCACAGGGACTCCGGTCGAGCTCGCCATCGGCCCCTTCGAGGCCAGATTCGAGCAGCACCTGCGGGTCGATTTCGGCGTTCGAGGCGAATGCCTGGCCCGTGATTGCACCTTCATGGAACTGGGCATCGGCGACGAAATCCGTCTGACCTTCTAGACCCGACCACCTGTCAGGACTGACGCCGGGCCCTGCGTTTCGCGAACCGTTGCGGCTCCAGCGCGTCCACCCCCTGCCGCTCCAGAGCCCATGGTTCTCCGCAGATTTGCGATGCCAGCTGCTCGGCCAACAGGGGCGCATGCGCAAACCCGCGCGAGCCCAGACCCGAGAGGACGAATTCGCCGTCGCCTGCTGCGCCGACAACCGGCAGTCGATCCGGTGTGGATGCCCGACATCCCGACCAACTCGAAACCGGTTGCGGATCGATGGTTTCAGCCACAGCGGGCAGCACGCGTTCAAGCGCAGTATGAAAATCGCGCAGCTCCGCCTCGTCATGGCCGGCGTCCCATCCGCGCACATGCGTTGCGCCCAGCACGACCCGGTCCGCCTGGGCCGGCACCAGATACCCTCCCCAGCTGACCGGTTGGTGTTGCGCGTCCGACCTGAACAGCCCGACCCGCCCCGCACTGGGCACAATATCGCCCTGCAGGTCGAAGGCCGGCCCGGTCGCGGACACAACAATCTCCCCGTCCTCGGGCTCACCCCGGGTCTGCACATCCACATCATCGATCAGCGAGGCCACGATCTGCTGCGGGTAGAACCAGCCGGATTCGCGCATCACCAGGGCCCCGTCTGACCAGTCGTACGCCTCGCCCATGAGTGCTGCGAGTTCCGGGAAGCGTGCCGCATCCTTGTCGCTTCCGGGCAACCGGGTCACACCGCTCGAATGATAGGCCGAGAGCGGCTCATACAGACGCCGGGCATAATCGAAGGCCGCGAGGGTCGCCCGCACATGCGGCCGGTCTGCCTTCTCCAGCCGGGGTGTCAGCAAGCCGGCCGGCGCAGACGACGCGCCCTTGCCCACCCCGTTCGGGTCAAGGATCCGCACGCCGCATCCCCGCATGCGAAACGCACGCGCAAGCGATGCTCCGGCAATACCGGCGCCGCGGATGCAGACACTGGGCCTGCGGGCCACGGCCGCGACTGACGGCCCGGGATAGATAGCCTGCAGGCGCTCGCGCTTGCGACCGAAACCGGGCTGTTTGGAGACTTCGAAACCCGCTTCTGCCAAACCTCGGCGTACCCGCCCGGCGACCGTGAACGTCCCCACCCGGGCACCGGGCCGCGACAGGCGTCCCAGGTGGTCCAGCACCGTTTGCGACCACATGGCCTCGTTTCTCGCCGGAGCGAAACCGTCGAGAAACCAGCAATCCATCTGCGCATGCATCTGCTCCAGCGCATGTTCGGCGTCATCGTGGAACACGGTGATGGTGAAACGATCGTCCGGGAAAACGAGCCGGTGCGGCCCCTTCAGACGGCTGGGCCATTGCGCCAGCAATTGCCGCGTCAGCGCGGCCAGCTGCGGCCAGGCCGCGAACGCCTTTGCCGCCTGCGCCCGGCTGAGCGGATGTTTCTCGATACTGACAAAGTGCAGCCAGCCCGCAGAGTTGCCCTGCTCTCGCCAGAGCTGCCAGAGCGCCAGCGCATTCAGACCGGTGCCAAAGCCCAGCTCGCCCACCACGAAAACCGGCTTTGCATCCCAGGCTTCGGGCAGGTTGCAGGCCCTGAGGAACACCTCACGGGTTTCCTCGAGCCCGTCTTCGACGGAAAAATAGACGTCGCCATAATCGCTCGCGCGCGGCCCGCCCGGCTGGCTCCAGTCCAGCTGCGCAGGTTCACACAGGAGCGTCTCGGCCGTCATGGATCAGAGTGATTGCGTGAATTTGGCGAAGGCCATGAGGCCTTCCGGCCACGGGCCGTGTCCGCTTTGCTCGGTAAAATGCCCCGCCTCGCCGGCATCACCGAAACGGACATCCCAGTCACGGGCCCAGTGCTCCGCCTTGTCGATCGAACAGGTCTCATCATTGGAACTGGCCAGCATCAACCCCTTGAACCCAAGCGGTTGGCGCGGAACAGGTGCAAAACCGTGCCCCGGAAAACGCTCTTCGAGGCTGTCGCGCTCCCAGTCGGAAGCGCCCACGAGAAACGCCCCGGCAATTCGCGATGCATCCAGGCGCGGCGCCGCATGTGCGACCGTCAGCACGCCGACGGAATGCGCGACCAGGATGGCCGGCTTTTCCGTCGCCTCGACGGCTTCGACCAGCCGGTCGGTCCAGGCCTGCATGTTCGGGCTATCCCAGTCATCCTGCTCGACCCGCCGGGCCGTGGACATCTTGTCCTGCCAGCGGGACTGCCAGTGAAAGGCCGAAGCGTTGCCCAGGCCCGGAATGATGAGGATTTCGCTGTCTTTGATTTTCATGGCGTCTATCTACTCACTCACGCCGCAAATACAAGAACGCGGCGCCCCGGGGGGCACCGCGCTTCATGATCAACACGATTGCGTGTTGGAGTTAGCCAACCTCGTTGGGGATCTCGTCGAGGGCCGCTTCCAGTTCGGCGAAGCTGGGTTGCATCTTGGTCGGGACGCCACCGCGACCGATCTCGACGGAAATCTGGGCCGCGTTGCCATGCAGGTGCGCGACCAGGACATCCTGGATGATCTTGTAGAACTGGTGTTCCTCGTCATAGACCGCCTGCAGGTAGGCCGCGAACGGACCGACAAAGCCATAGGCCAGGAAAACGCCGAGGAAGGTTCCCACCAGGGCACCACCGATATAGCCACCCAGTACCGCCGGCGGGCTTTCGATCGCGCCCATGGTCTTGATCACGCCCAGAACCGCGGCAACGATACCCAGGGCCGGGAGACCATCCGCCAGTGTCTGCATCGCATGGGCCGGGTCGGCGGCCTCGTGATGATGCTTCTCCAGCTG
>JAYZXG010000289.1:0-7822 GCA_036141435.1 Pseudomonadota bacterium
CATTCAGGCACTGCGATCGAGGGTGCGCCCTGCGCTGTGCTGGGGCCGGGAACCGGGCTGGGCCTCGGTCTCGTGATCCCGCGGACGGATGGAGTCAGCGTGGTGGCGACCGAAGGCGGTCACGCCGGGTTCGCGCCGCGCACGGATGAAGAGATCGCCGTGGGCCGGTTCATTGCTGATGAATACGGCTTCGTGTCCTGGGAACGCCTGCTCTCCGGCCGCGGTCTGGTCAATATACATCGCGCATTGTGCCAGATCTCGGGAGAAACCTGGCCGGGGCATCGCCCGGAGGACATCACCGCCGAGGCCCTGGAAGACGCGTCCTCGATGTCGCGTCGTGTGGTCGATCTGTTCTGTGCCGTATTGGGGGCCTATGCCGGTGATGTCGCCGTCATTGCCGGTGCGCGCGGCGGTATTTATCTGGGGGGCGGCATCCTGCCGCGTATTCGCGAGCTGGTGCCGCAAACGGCATTCGAGGCCCGTTTCCAGCGGCGTGGTCCCATGACCCATTATGTCTCGAACATTCCTGTCAATTTGATCCTGTCCGACAAGGCTGCGCTGCTGGGCGCGGCAGCTCTGGCAGAAGCTGGAGGCCTGTGATGGCGATTTCCATGGATGAGCTGCTGGCCGCAGCCAGTGTAATTCCTGTGCTCGCAGTCAAGAATCCCGATGATGCGGAGCCGCTGGCCGGCGCGCTGGCGCGGGGTGGCTTGCGCGTGGTGGAAATGACGCTGCGGACGGCGGCCGCGATCGAGGTCATGCAGCGCATGCAGGCCGCGCAGCCCAGCCTGATCGTGGGCATGGGCACCCTGCGCACAGCGGACGATGTGACGCGTTCGGTGGATGCGGGGGCGCATTTCCTGGTGTCACCGGGGCTGACAGATGACCTGGGTGCGGCGATGTTGAAGGCCGGGGTTCCGGCCTTGCCCGGCGTGGCGACGGCGAGCGAAGCCATGTCCGCGTCGGCAGCCGGTTTCGAGGCGATGAAGTTCTTCCCCGCGGAACAGGCCGGCGGGCTGGATTACCTGAAATCCCTCAAGGGGCCGCTGCCGGATATCCGTTTCTGTCCCACAGGGTCCATCACCCGCGAGCGTGCCGCGGATTACCTGGCCACCTCCAATGTGGCCTGTGTCGGCGGGTCATGGATTGCGAATGCCGCAATGATCGAGGCCGGCGACTGGGATCAGATCGAGGCCAATGCCCGCTTCGCCGCATCACTGAAAGCCTGAGCCGCGCGACTAGGGCACCGGTGTGCCCCGTTCCGCTTCCAGGATGGCATACCAGTCCTGGCGATCCAGCGTGAGGCTGCGATAGGCCGTGACCTGCCTTTGTAACCGGTCGGGCTGCATTGTTCCCAGGATGGGCTGGATCCGTGCGGGCAGGCTCTTGAGCCAGGCCAGGGCGATTTCGTCGATACCCTGCGCGTCCACAGACCGGGCGACCTGTTCAAGGCGCTCGCGCAAGGGCTGGAACGCCCCTTCATCACTGAACAATCGGCCACCGGCCAGCGGTGACCAGGCCAGCAATGGCATGTCCAGCCGGGCGGCCTGATCCAGGCGGCCATCATCCAGTGCGGAGGTCTCGCCGACCGAAATTTCGATCTGATGCGCCGCCATCGGCAGATCGGTTGAGGCGCGCAGGCGTTCGAGCTGGTGAATGGAAAAATTGGAAACGCCATAGGCGGCGATCTTGCCAGTGGTGTGCAGGTCTTCCAGGGCCCGGGCGGTTTCCTCGGTCTGCATGAGATAATCCGGGCGGTGCAACAGGTAGAGGTCGATCCGCTCCACGCCGAGGCGCTGAAGCGAGGCCTCGGCCTGCCTGCGGATATGCTCGGCATCGGACCGGTAATGCACTGTGCGGACACCGGGTTGACCGGGGCTCGGGAAACGGACGCCGCATTTGGTGATGACACTCAGGCCCTGGCGCTGTTGGGCAGACAGGCGATCGAGCGCCTCGCCGTGCAGGGCCTCGACCGCACCATCATCATAGATGTCCGCGTGGTCGATCCAGTTGAGCTGGAGGTCCAGGCACAGCGCCAGCAGTCTGGCAAAGCCGTCCGGATGGCGTGTCGTGTCGCTCTGTCGTGCCCGCCAGGCACCCCAGATCAGATCGTTTTCGATGAGCGTTTTCATGGCGCGAAGTTAGCGTTATCTGCATTGGACGGCAAAGCCTGATGTGACATGATATCAGCATGGTTTTCACGCGATGTTTCAGCCGTATTCGCTTGCGTCTGGCCCACTGGGTCGCGGCGTCCTCCATGCTCGTTGCGGCCGCGTCCCCGGCCCTCATTGCCGACGAGGGCGTGTCGAGCGCTGCGCCAACGCCCGCTGGGCTGACCTTGTCGGCGCGCTATTCAAGCCGGGTCCTGATTTTTCCGGTGGGGGACATTACCTTCCAGGCCAATCTGGACGGACAGGCCTATTCCGCCACAACACGGATCGAGGCTGCCGGACTGGCGGCCCTGTTCACCGACTTCGATATCAACGCGGAGGTGGACGGTGTCCTTGCTGCCAGCACCGTGACGCCCAACCGCTATGCGCATGTCGAGCGGACGGGGCGCAAGGTGCGCTCGGTCGAAGTCAGCTTTCCCGCGGGGATCGCCAGCTCGCACGTCGAGCCGCCCTTCGGATCCTGGGGCGTGCCTCCGGCGTCCGAGCGGGACAGAACCGGAGCCATCGATCCGATGTCCGCTTTCGTGGCGCTGTCGGACCAGCTGACCCGGGATGCGGGGCGCGGTTGTCGCGGTGTGCTGCCCGTATTTGATGGCAAGTCCCGCTATGATCTGCGGCTCGAGAACCGGGGCACGGAGCGGATCCGGACCGGTGGCTGGCGAGGCGAGGCGGTGCTGTGCGACATCTGGTACGAGCCGGTCGCCGGATATGATCCGGAGGACTATCCCAGCGAGCGCGAGCTGAGCCAGCCCTTGCGGATCTGGCTCGCACCGATCGAGGCGGGGCGGTACTACCTTCCTGTCCGCCTGTACACGCGCGCCGGTCTGGGCGGGGTGACCATCGAACTCGCAGAACTTTCAGCGACATAATTCCTGCGGCGCGTGACCGGCGTCACGCGAACACCGCCGGCAGCTGGATAAATTGACCCGGCTGCCGACCGGGATGGCCCCAAAACATCCCCGTGCATGCTTGGCGGAGTGCGATATTGCCCAAGCGTCTGATCAACGCATCGCACTCCGCCCTCCTTTGAAAATTCAACAACACAGCGCCAGCTTCTGCTTGCGCACGCATTGCGTGTGAAGGAAGGTGGTTCCCGATGAGTTTGGGGGCGTCCATGACCGATACGACCGAGTTTGCGGCCTTTATCAGCTATAGTCATGCTGATGAACGTTTCGCGCGTTGGCTTCACCGGCAGCTGGAATCCTATCGGGTCCCGGGGCATCTCACGCGCAAGGGCGCGGATGTGCCCAAACGGGTCGGGCGCGTGTTTCGCGACCGCGATGACCTGCCGGCGGCGGATGACCTGTCGGCCGCTGTCCGGGCTGCGCTGTCCGATTCCAGCACCCTGATCGTCGTGTGTTCGCCGGACGCGGCGCGCTCCAGATGGGTGAACCGGGAAATCGAGGTCTTCCGCGAATTGCATCCCGATCGCACCGTCCTGGCCGCCATTGTCGATGGCGAACCCGGCGCGGGGCAGACCGGTGAGACCTGCTACCCGCCCGCCCTGTTGCGCGCGCGCGCCGATGGCGGTTTCGATGAGCCTGCCGGCGCTGATTTCCGACCGGGCAAGGACGGGAAGCGACTGGGCCTGGTCAAGCTGGTGGCCGGCCTGCTGGGCCTTCCGCTGGACCAGATTCTCCAGCGCGACCTCCAGAGACGACAGCGTCGCGTGACGGCGGTCACGGCGGTTACCTCCGCGCTTGCGCTAATCATGGCCTCTCTTTCACTGCTTGCGATGTCCGCTCGGTCAGAGGCCGAGCGTCGCAAGGCTGAAGCAGAGGATTTGATAGAATTCATGCTTACCGATCTGAAACAACAGCTCCAGCCTGTCGGTCGCCTGGATGTCCTGGATGCCGTCGGTGAGAAGGTCATCGAGTACTATTCGGCCCAGCCGTCACGCGAGATGACCGCGGATTCGCTGGGCAGAAGCTCGCGGGCCCGTCACCTGCTGGCTGAAATCGAACTGGCCCAGGGCGACCTGGACGCCGCGCGCAGTTATTCCACCTCGGCGTACGAAGCGACGCGGGTCATCCTGGAGCGCGATCCCAGCGAGCCGGCGCGCATGTATGAGCATTCCCAGTCCAGCTTCTGGCTGGGATATTTCGCTCTGCAGGCGGGAGAGCTTGAACTGGCCAGTGACCGGTTTGACGAATACCGGACGCTCGCAGAGGCGCTGGTTGCGGTCGATGATCAGAACCTGGAATGGCTGAATGAGGCCGGACATGCCCGCAACAATTCGGGCATTGTGCAATTGCGCCGCGGAAACCTGGACGAGGCCCGCGCGGCATTCGCCTTCGCGCGCGATCATTTCCAGCATGCATTCGAGCAATATCCAACCAACGTCCAGCGCGACAATCTTGCCGGGGCCCACAGCTGGCTGGCGCGGGTTCAGGAGCGCGCAATGGATGCCGACGGCGCCATCTCCCACCTGCTCGAGCAGATCGAATTGCTCAACGGTGCCGAGAATTTCCAGGATGATTGGCGCATCCGGCGCGATGCCATGGTCGCCGAGGCCAATGTCGCCCGGCTTCATCTCTACAGCGAGGCGCCCCCGTCGGCGTCATCGATCGAGAGCGCATTGGTTTTCCTGATCCCGGCGGCGCTCGAGGCCCAGGCCATGGTCAATCATGAGCCGGACCGTTTGAACTGGCGGATGAATGCCGTTCGCACCCTGTCCCTGCTTGTGGACGCGCACCTGTTCAACCAGGACGTACCGGAAGCGCGGGCGGCGATGATCACCCTGTCTCGATTGATGAGTCATGAGTCCTGGCAGGCTGCCGGCACCGAGGTGATCGCCGATGCGCGGGTCTCGGTGCGATCCAGCCAGATGCGTTTGCTGGCCGCGCTCGGTGAGACCGATGCAGCCCGCGCGGAAGCCGAGGAATTGCTGGGCCAGTTCGAGGCCGCGCGGACCGCCGGCACCGCGACTGTGCAGGACTATATCTACACGCTGCTCGTCACCAATTTTCTCGTCGAGCTTGATCCGTCGACCGGGGGTGGCAGCCAGTCCGACGCCTGGTTGTCCCGGGCCCTCGCGGCACACGCGGCACGACCGGCCGGGTATGACCACCTGTTCCTGAGTGCGCAATTGGCGCACGCGCAAACCCTGGTTTCGATGCTGGAGCCAGCCGAATAGCCAATCTGTCTGACCTGAGGGGGATATCATGATCGACAAACAGTCATTCGACGGCACCCAGATCCAGCCTGGCCTGGATGAGGCGTGCAGTTTCGAGCCTGAATTGACCTATCTCAGCCTGATCGCGCAAGGCAGTGATGGCTTTGTCGTGGTCAATGGAAGCGATTGGGGGCTGCCCGCCTTTGACGACACCCAGATTTCCCAGATCCTGATTGTCTTCAACGAGACCGCAGACGAGTTCGCCGGGGCTGACAGTGCGACCATGCGACTGGCCCTGACCGCTGCGCTGGCGGGGATGTGGGCGCCGTGTTCCGGCGTCATGAACTGCCCGTTCGACCAGCATGTCGTGGGCCCGGCACGCATGGTGTTCCATGTCCACGTGCCCGGTTGGGGGTTTGAAGAGGCCCGCGTCAAGTTCAAGACCGAAGCAGCCGAAGCCCAGTTCTGTGGCCTGGAATGGCTTGATCTGCATGGGCAAAGCGCAAAGCCCTATTCCTTCCAGATCGGCGTGGCCGAGGTGAAGAAAAAGATCAAACATGCGTTTGCGCTGTATATCGAGGCGTCCCAGAATGCGGGTCAGCAAGTCACGCGGTTGATCATTGATCCGGAAATCGAGGTGGACGTCGGTCCGTCTTGATCTCCCGTCCGGAACAGGATTGACCCGGTATCGCCCGAGGGGGGCCGCTTGAACAGCGAAGTCGACGCCGAAATCCGCAGCGGTAATCTTGTAAGAGCGCATGAACTTTGTCTGCGTGCGCTTCAGGACACGCCGGATGATGCGCGCATCAAGCACGCAGCGGTCGTCTGCCTGCTTCGCAGCGGTGCCATCGAACGGGCCCGTCAGGAATTCCGGGACTATGGTCTGCACCAGGCACAGCTTGATGAAGACCTGATGGCGCTCGACGCCCGTCTGATCAAGGCCCAGGCATTCGAGGCCGTCGCTGACAAGTTTCAGCCGCTCGCGCGCCAGTCCGCCGAACGCTATGCGACGATTTTCGAGGCGACGGGCGGCAGTTACAGCGGAATCAATGCGGCCAGCATGATGGCGCTCAGTGGTGATGGCGCCCGGGCCCGGACCTATGCACGGCGGGTGCTGTCCGCCAGCACGCTGCAGGGCGGCAGCCCCCAGGCGCGCTATTACCAGCTGGCCTCGATCGCCGAGGCCCACCTTCTGCTGGGGGATCTGCGTGCCGCCCAGATCGCGCTCCATGCAGCCCTTGCCGAGGATCCGGCCAATTACGGTGCGCATGCGGTCAGTCGTCGCCAGCTCGCCCTGGTCGGAGCGGCCATGGGCATTGATCGCCGGGCCTTGCCCCTGCCGGACCTGCCGCGTCCCTTCCACTATGCCGGGCACATCTTCTCCGACCCGACCGAATTGCACGCCGCCGAGTTCGACACGGGCGATCTGCCGGATCGCATGGACAGGATGTTGACCGAAAACCGGGCCGGGGCAGGGTTTGGTGCGCTCGCAGCGGGCGCGGATATCCTGTTCGCCGAAGCCGTTTTGCGTCGCAACCTGCCCCTGACCATCGTCTTGCCCGTTCCCGTCCGCGTCTTCATGCAGGCCTCCGTACGCCCGTTTGGCGAGGACTGGGTGCAGCGGTGCGAAGCCTGTCTGGAAGCTGCAGATGATGTGATCGAGGTCAGCACGGACCGCGTGCTCCTGTCCGGTGCATCGATCAATCTGGCGAGTTCGACAGCCATGGGGCTGGCGCGGTTGCGCGCCGAGATGCTGGCCACCGACCCGATGCAGTTCCTGCTGTTCGACGAGACGGACCCCCAACGCGATTATGGCACCGCCCGCGACCATGATGCCTGGACATCCGCCGGTCTCGAACAGCATGTGCTCGCTGTCCGCCGCACCCGGCCGGGCGGCAGTCCGCAACCGCCAATGGAAGCCGGGGCGCGGGCCTACAAGCCGGCAAACCGGGCGATGTTGTTTGCAGATATCGTCGGATCCTCGCGCATCGCCGAGGATGTCGTGCCGCATTTCGTGGAGGCGGTGCTGGGGCCGTTGGCAGAGACGGCACGCCAGACCCCGGCCGACTATATGGACAGCTGGGGCGACGGCCTGTTCCTGGCCTATTCGACCCCGAAGGCCGCTGCCGAGGCCGCGTCCGGTTTGATGGCGCGTTTCAAGGCCATAGACCGCTCCGCGCTCGACCTGCCTGATAATCTCGACCTGCGTATCGGTCTGCATTTCGGGCCGGCGCACAAGGGGCGCGACCCCTTGATGGATCGCGACAGCCTGTTTGGGGCACAAGTGTCCCTGGCCGCCCGCATCGAGAGCGCCGCCATGCCGGGAACCGTGTTTGCCAGTGAAACTTTCGCAGCCGTGCTGGCGATGGAACAATCCGGTGAATTCCGGTGTGAACCCGTCGGTGTAAAGCGGGTGGATCCGCAATTGCCGCCGGTGCGCCTGTATACCTTGCGCAAGGTCGCGCCGGATTCCCTTGTCGCCCGCGCCTTTCGAGGCTCACATGGTATCCTCGAGACGACTTAGTTGTTCCGGGTC
>JAYZXG010000290.1:0-2777 GCA_036141435.1 Pseudomonadota bacterium
GTCGGGCTCAGCTGCGCAGACAATGACCTGGTTACGGCCGCATTGCTTGGCGTAATAGAGCGCGTCGTCGGCAGCCTGCAGCACGCTTTCCGGCGTATCCTGCCCCAGCGCCGGGCAGACATTGGACACACCGAAGCTGGCCGTGACCGAGAGTTTCTCACCACTTGGCAATTCGATCAGGCGCTGCTCGATCGAAGACCGGACCTCCTCGGCAATCGTCGAAGCCTCGGAGATATCGGTGCCGTTGAGCAGGATGGCGAACTCTTCGCCGCCCAGCCGACCCAGCATGTCACGCGGGCGCAGGCAGGACTGCATGGCCTTGACGACTTCACGCAGAACCGTGTCACCGGCGGCATGGCCACAGGTGTCATTGATATTCTTGAAGTGGTCGAGATCGACCATGATGACAGACGTCTCCGCGCCATGGCGCTCGGAGCGTGTCACTTCCATCTCCAGATACTGCAGGAAGGCACGTCGATTGGCGGACCCGGTCAGGCTGTCGGTCTCGGCCAGGTGGCGGAACTGTTTCTGCATGCGCACAAGGCGCGAGGCTGCGCGCAGACGCGCCCGCAGCTCTGTCATGTTGACCGGCTTGCGAATGAAGTCATCGGCGCCTGCATCCAGGCTCTCCTCGAGCCGGCGCTCCTCGCCCGATGCGGTGACCACGATGGTATAGGTCGACTCGGTGTCGGAATTGCCCTTCAGCGACCAGCAGGCCTCCAGACCATTGACCTCGCCAACCTCGATCCCGGTCAGGAAGATATCCACCGGCATCAGCTTCATGACCTCCAGGGCGTCGGTCGCGGATTTGGCGGTCTGGACTTCGTAGCCGGCTTCGCGGACAGCCTGCGAGAGGATGCGCAGCTGAACCGCACTGTTCTCACAGATCATCACGCTGATCGGTGTTGTCGGAGATCCGGCGCCAAACGCCTCGTTGGTATCACTCATAAGCCCAAATCACTTGCCCGTTCAGCGAGCACCCCGGTCTCGCAATCTGACTGGACCCTAGCGAAAAGGGCTTTGGAAATGTCTAACGCGCCATCAACGAAGTATCAGGATTTGGCGAGATCCCATTCCAGCACTACCGATTTCGCTGTTTCTTTTTTCATCCGGACCGCCTTCTGGCGCGCGAACTCGGCATGATCCAGGCGCGACAGGGCCCAGACAGCAGCGCCGCGCACCCATTCCCCGTCATCATCGAGCCGGTCACAGACTGCCGGAACAAGGCTTTGATCACCGGAATTACCTATTGCAATCAGAACATTGCGGATAAAACGCTCGCGCCCGATACGCTTGACCGGCGATGCAGTAAACAGGGCGCGAAACGCCGGATCATCCAGTGTCACCAGGTCTGCCAGCAACGGTCCTTTCAACGCCTCACGCGGGTGGAAGGCCAGCTCTGGCGTCACCGCGGCGAACTTGTTCCAGGGACAGACCGCCAGACAGTCATCACAGCCATAGATGCGATTGCCCATCGCTTCGCGAAACGCGTGCGGAATGGCTTCTTTGTGCTCGATGGTGAGATAGGAAATGCAGCGCCGGGCATCCAGCTGGAACGGCGCGGGAAATGCATCGGTGGGACAGATGTCCAGGCAGGCCGTACAGGATCCGCAATGATCGGTCTCCGGCGCATCCGGCTCAAGCTCGGCCGTGGTCAGCATCACGCCCAGGAACAGCCAGGCCCCGTGCTCGCGGCTGACCAGGTTCGTGTGCTTGCCCTGCCAGCCCAGCCCGGCCTTGGCGGCCAGCGGTTTTTCCATTAGCGGCGCCGTGTCGACGAACACTTTCACCTCGGCCCCGGTCTGCGCCACGAATTCGCGGGCAAATCGCTTGAGCCGCTTCTTGATCAGGTCGTGATAGTCCTTGTTCTGGGCATACACCGACACCACCGCTTCACTGCGCCGCTCCAGCGCCTCCAGCGGATTGTGATCCGGCCCGTAATTCAGCCCGAAAACCACAGCGGATTTCGCGTCTGGCCACATATGGGTGGGATGCTGGCGACGCTCCAGCGTCTCCTCTATCCAAGCCATGGTGCCGTGATAATCCTGAGCCACAAATTGCGACAACCGCTCAGCCGCCGCCCACGCCTCATCGGCACGGCACACCCGCACAGCGGTGAAACCGATCTCGGTGGCGAGGTCTGCGATACGGGCCTGGTCCATGCAGGCCCCTAGAAGTCCAGATCCGCATAGTGCGCAGACGGAGAGATGCCCGGCAATTTGTCTTCCAGAAGTCCGCGGAAGGCCGGGCGGCATTTGACGCGTTGATACCAGTGCTTGACCGGCTCGAACTGGTCCCAGGGCACCTCGCCAAGATAGTCGAGGCAGGACAGGTGCGCCGCGGCCGCGATATCGGCGAGTGTATAGCGCGGACCGGCCAGGCCATCCCGGCTTTCCAGCAGCCAGGCCATGTGTTCCATATGGCCCTTCAGATGCTCGCGCCCCTCCCGCATGGATTGCGGGTCCGGCGCGCCGAGCCCTTGCACCGGTTTTTCCAGCTTTTCGTGCAGGAGATAGGCGTTCACCTCGCCATCGAACTTGCGATCGAACCATTCCACCAGGCGACGCGCCTCGGCGCGGTCTGCCGGGCCACCGGGCAGGAGGCAGGGGCTGGGCGTGGTTTCCTCGAGGTACTCCACGATGGCCCGCGCCTCGATCACCACGCGGTCCTGGCCGCCGGCATGATCGGTCAGAACCGGGGTCATCCCGGCCGGGTTGAGCGTCAACAGGTCTTCCGGTCGCTTCCAGGGCTCCACGAGGGTGGACTTGTAGCGCACG
>JAYZXG010000291.1:0-2736 GCA_036141435.1 Pseudomonadota bacterium
GTGTGCGGCCAGTTCTTGATCGCCTCCGGATCGACCAGGCGCTCATAGGGCACATCGGCCTGGCACAGTCCCAGCTCCTCGCCCTGGTAAAGACAGACTGAGCCAAAGAGGCTGAGCAGCAGGGCGTTGAGCATCTGTGCATACGCCGGCGACGCATCCGCCCCGCCCCAGCGCGTCGGGGCCCGCACGGCATCATGATTGGAAAACACCTGGGTCGGCCAACCGTTCGGGTGTCGCGCCAGCTGATCCTCGATCGCTCCCCGGATCAGCGCCGGCGTCAGCGGTCCCTTGAACAGGAAGGAGAAGTTATAGGCCGTCTGCAGGGAGCGCTCGGGGTCGGCATAGGTGACCGCCTGGGCCAGCGGATCCTCGCCCCCGATCTCCCCTACCGCAAACCGTCCGGGATATTCGTCCAGCACGGCGCGCAGCTCGCGCATGAACTCTGCCGTATCGGGCAGGCCGACCGTGTGCACCATGCTCTGCATGTCGCCGGGCTTTTTGGCATCGGGATTTTCCCGTGCCGGATTATCGCGCATCTGCGGATCGTGCAGGCAGTGCGAGATCGCATCCAGGCGCACACCATCAACGCCGCGATCCAGCCAGAAGCGCAGCGTGTCACAGATTTCCGCGCGCACCTCGGGATTCCACAGGTTCAGATCCGGCTGCTGGGGCAGGAAGTTGTGCATGTAGTACTGGCCGCGACGCGCATCCCAGGTCCAGGCCGGACCAAAGAAGAAACTCTGCCAGTTATTGGGCGGCGAGCCATCCGGCTGCGCATCGGCCCAGACATACCAATCCGCCTTGTCACTGCCGGCGTCCCGACGACTTTCCTCGAACCAGGCATGCTGGTCGGAGGTATGCGAATAGATCTGGTCGATAAGCACCTTGATGCCGAGGCGATGCGCCTTCTCGATCACGGCATCAAAATCCGCCAGCGTGCCGAACAGCGGGTCCACATCACGGTAGTCAGAGACGTCATACCCGAAATCCGCCATCGGCGAGGTGAAGAAGGGCGAAACCCAGATCCCGTCCACCCCGAGATCCGCAATGTAGTCGAGCTTATCGTGAATCCCCCGGAGATCACCAACGCCATTGCCGGTCGTGTCGAGATAGGATCGCGGATAGATCTGGTAGATGACGGCGCCCCGCCACCAGTTCGCGTCGGACATCAGGCTCTCCCTCGCCACGGATCGCGCATATTTGCGGATTCTTCCAATGCACGCTCTGCCGATTTTTTCAAACAATACAGCGAAAAACCGTGACGCACAGGATTCATTCTGCCATTGTTTTTGCATAAATGTGTCAAAAGACACAATGGGAGGGGAGAACCACCATGCTTGAGATGCAAAAGCGGCTGAGCAAGTCGTTCTATGCACTTATGACGCTGCCCGCGACCGGCATGGGCTTTGGCCTCGCCGTCCAGATTGCCGCGCTCAGCGCGCTCATGCGAAACAAGTACGACCTCAATCTCGAGGAAATCGGCTTTGTCTGGGCCGCCGGCCCCATCGCCGGCATTCTGGGCCAGGTCATTATCGGCATGATCTCGGACAAGGCCTGGTTCTGGGGCGGACGTCGACGCCCCTTCATCCTGATCGGCGGCGTCCTGTCCGCCCTGTCCTTGCTGGCCCTGCCCAATATCGGCCTGATCTCGCAGGCGCTCGGCCTGATGGACCTTGTGATCGTCGCCCTCGTTGTTGCGCTGACGCTGGACCTGTCCATCAATGTGGGTTTCAACCCGACCCGCGCCATCATTTCCGACCTGACCCCGGAAGGCGAAGCCCGCACCCGGGGTTATACCTGGATGCAAACCGTTTCCGGCACATTCGGTGTTGTCGCCTATGCGCTGGGCCGGATCGCAGGCAATGAGTTCCTGATCTATTTCTCGGTCGGCCTGGTCCTGCTGTTCACCGTTGTACCCGTGCTGTTCATGCGCGAGCCGCGGACCCTGACCGACGACGCCGACGCCAGCAGCCAGGGCGGGTTTGACCTTGGCCGCGTGGTCGTCGCGACCCTGCCCCTGTGGGCGGTATTTGCATTTGATATCTACGCGTTTGGAACGCGTCTGGCCGGGGTCGAGCGAGAGGGCTACCTCCCGGAGATCCTCGCGGCGATCGCTACCGCCGCATTGATGGGCTGGGTGCTGTTCCTGAAAAGGCCCAAGCCGGGCGCCGGGCGCGAGGACATGACCGAATTCCAGAAAATCATGGCAGCGCACTCGTTTTCCTGGATCGGCGTCCAGTCCATGTTCGTGTTCTATTACCCGTATCTTGAACATGTGCTGCCCGAAGGTGACGAGACACTGTGGGCGGGCACAACCAACCTCTCCTTCCTGGTCCTGAACCTGGTGGGCGCGCTGCTACCCGCTTTCGTGCTCAATCCGCTCTCGCGCAAAATGCCCCGCGTTCGCGTGCAGGCCCTGTGCCTCGGCTTCATGGCGGCCGGCTATGCAGCGATTTACCTGGCAGGCACCTCGCCCTTCGCCCTCTACGCGATGATGGCCGTGGTGGGAATTGGCTGGGCCGCGATGGTGTCCCTGCCCTTCGCGATCCTGTCCCAGCGCATCAACCAGGCGCGGATGGGCCTGTTCATGGGCATCTTCAACCTCTCGGTCGTATTGCCACAACTGGCCGTGTCCATGGGCGTCGGGCGATATCTCAACAGCATCGAGGACAAGTCCATGCTGTTCGTCATCGCCGCCGGGTCGCTGGCACTGTCTGCACTCATGTGGCTTCGCGT
>JAYZXG010000292.1:0-10181 GCA_036141435.1 Pseudomonadota bacterium
TGGCAAGCCTCAGCCGTGCGCATCGATGATTTTGTCCTGCTCGCGCTGAGTGATGGACAGGTGCAGGTCCGGGCCCGGGTAAGCCTGGTGTCGCTGCGTGACAGGAGTGGTGGCTGATGTTGAAACAACATGTGCCCGCACTGATGTTGACCGCGTTGGTCCTGGCTGCCGGACTGGCCAGCTTCCTCCGGCCCGACCCGGCGTCCGATCCAGTCGAGCGCACACGTTACTGGCAACCGGTACCGGTGGCCGCCGACGAGGTGGCTGGCTTTGCAACGCTGGTTGAGCCCGGGGTTCGGCGCCCGCAGCAAGCCGCGCCAACGCGTTCCGTGCTGGACGGCTATGAGGTGATCGGCTCTGTCGAGACGGATGGGCGCAATATCATCCTGATCTCGGGGCAGGGGCAGGTCGTTTCGCTGGAGGTGGGTGACCAGATCGCAGGTTACACCCTGACCGCGTTGAATGATGGGCAGGCCCGATTTGAAAGCGAGGCCGGAGCGGTCACGTTACAATTGCCGTTCTGATAGCGAAAATCACTGGTTTCACAGGCATATCGCCGTTATGGTGCCGCCAGACGGGAGGGGAGATATGGTGTTGCGTAATCGGCTGACCCGCACGGCTTTGGTCGTGTGGGCGAGTGTTGTCCTTTCAGGGTGTTTCACCACCATGCCGTTCGATCGGCGCAGCGAGGCGGCACCCTCTGTGAGCCCGGCTGCCAGCGTGCCTGCACAGCGTACGGCCACGCCGGAACAACCCGCTGATCCCGTGGCCTACGACCGATCGACCCGGCAGCAAGACACCTCCGAACAATCGGCCGACCGGCTGGTCTATTTTGACTCAGCTGATGGTCGTTCCTGGCGCAGCGGGTCCCGGTCCGATCTTGATCAGCGAACCATGCGCCTGTCTTTCGTGGACTCGCCCATCGTCGATACCGTGCGCGCCGTTGTCGAGGAGGCGCTGGGCGAGACGGTCATGGTCAGGGCCGGCGTCCAGGGCAATATCACGCTGACATCGGGCGAACCGACCTCGGTTCGCAGCGCCCTGATGGCGCTGGAGACCGTGCTGGCCGAGTCCGGTTATGCCTTGCTGCAGCGTGAGGGCGGTTTCCTGCTGACGACCCTCAATTCGGCCAGCCCCGAACTCAGCCTGCGCGGTGCCCAGATCGGCCTTGGCGGACGGGTTGTTCCGGTGACGCATACCGACCCGTCGGCCATCATCAACCTGATCGACCCTTTCCTCTCCACGCGTGTTCAGGCACTTCCCGATGACGATGCCGGGGTTCTGGTCCTCGCCGGACCTGCGCATGAAGTGAGCGCGGCGGAAGACGCCGTCCGCACGTTTGACCGCCCCTTCCTGACTGATCGCGTTTTCGGCATGTTCTCGCTCGATTTCGCCAGTGCCGAAGCGGCCAAGTCAGAGGTCGACGCCGTCCTTGCAGGCCTGGGTATCAGCACCAATGCGGTTCGCACAATTGCCCTGCCACGCCCGAACCTGTTGTTCGTGACCACCCGTGACCAGTCCCAGTTTGACCGCGTGCGTCAGCTTGTCGAACGCTTTGATACCCCGTCTGGCGGGGATGAGCGCCGGTTGCGCTATTACACGGCTCGCAATGCGCCGGCTGCGACGCTGGCCGCACAGATCACTGCGGCCTTTGCCGGCGGCCAGGCCGGTGATGGCGGCGTTTTCCAGGGTGCCGGTGGCAATGGCCAGCGTGGCGCCAGCGATGCCGAAACCGCCAGCGAAACCGAAGGCCGCCTGGCGATCATTCCGGACCAGCTCAACAATGCGCTGATCATCCGCGCGACCGACCAGGAGTATCGCGAAATCCTGGACCTTCTGCAGCGCATGGATGTCATGCCGCCACAGGTGCTCATCGAGGCGACCATTGCCGAGGTACGGCTCGTTGATGGCCTGAATTTCGGCGTGCGCTGGTTCTTCGAGACCCAGTCCGGTGACGGGATTTCGAATATCTCCTTTACCGATGACACCAACGGGACGGCGAACCCGGTCTTTCCGGGGTTCAACTACGCCTTTACCGGAACCGATCTGAACGCGACGCTCAGCGCCCTGAATTCGATCACCGACGTGACCGTGCTGTCAGCGCCGTCGATCATGGTCCAGAACAACCAGACCGCCAATCTCCAGGTCGGTGATGAAGTGCCGATCGTTACCCAGCAGGCATCATCCGTTGCGGATGCCAATGCCCCCATCGTGTCCTCGATCGAGTTGCGTGAAACCGGGGTCATTCTCGAGGTAACACCCCGTATCAACGCGTCCGGCGTTGTGGTGCTGGAGGTCAATCAGGAAGTCTCCAGTGTTCGTCCGACAACGACGTCCGGCATCGACAGCCCGACGATCCAGAAGCTCCAGTTCACCAGCACCGTTGCGGTGCGCAGCGAGAACACGATCGCGCTGGGCGGGCTGATCCGGGAGTCCCATTCCGACAACGAGGCCGGGATTCCCTTCCTCAGCCAGATCCCCGGCGTGGGCAATGTCTTCAAGGATCGCAGTATCGCATCGGAGCGCAGCGAGCTGGTGATCTTCCTGACGCCGCGTATCATCGAAACGGATGAGGACGTGGCCAACGCACTGACCCATGTCCGCCGCGAACTCGATGCCCTGGAAAGTCGTCAACCCGGCCTGTTTGATTGATCTGACATGACCCGCTCCCTCAACAGCGAAAATGGATCCGCGATCCTGTTCGTTCTGTGGGCCGCGGTTCTGATCGCCGTAATGACGGCTGGGATCGTCACGCTCGCACAGAACCAGTTGCGGCTGACCGGCGCCGTCCGTGACCGCGTCGCCACGGATACGGTTTTGCGTTCAGCTCTTGAGCTTGCCGCCTATGATGTCGCAACAGGCGGTCGGGTCACCGCATGGGAGTTTCCGCGGGAATATGCGGTGCAGGGACGCCGGGTCAGGGTCGACCGCGATCCCCGTGGCGCCGTGCTGGACATCAACATGGCGGACGAAGAGGCTCTGACACGCTTGCTTGTTCGCGTCGGCGAACCCCCGGCGCAGGCCCAGAGGCTGGCGCATCGCATTCTCGACTGGCGCGATAATGACGACCGCCGCCGCGCCGAGGGCGCCGAGCGCGGTGACTATCCTGACGACGCTCCGGCCGCTGCGGCCAACCGACCGTTCAACTCGGTTGCAGAGTTGTCGGGAGTCCTGGGCATGTCGCCCGGCCTGCTTGATTGCCTGACCCCGTCGCTGACAGCGTTCGGCAGCACGCCGCGTCCCGAGCAAACAGACATTCTCACCGATTTCACGGCCCGGGCGGATGGTCTGCGTATCGCCCTGCGCGCCAGTTTTATCGGGGACGACGCACCGGCCCAGACGGTGGAGGGTGTCGTGGTGTTCGGACAGGATACGCGTGTTCCCTATCAATGGCTGGCGCTGGCGAGCGAGGCGGTTTCCTCCGTGCCGTGTTCGAACCGGGACGAGGCTCGCTCATGACCCCGCAGGCCGGAACACACTGGATATCGGCCTCGCGCGTGCGGCTGGCACTGTCCCTGGTGGTGGTGCTCGCGCTGGCGGTCCTGTTCTGGACCGGGTCGCGCTATCCCTCGCTGGACGAGAAGGCGATGATGAGCGGTGCGCTGGTGCTGGAAGACCCGCTCAGCTTCGAAGCCGTGATCCCGGTTGATCCGAACGCTGATTTTGCGTCCCGGGTCACGGTTTCGGCAGTCAACTGGATCGATACCAACAAGAAGGGCATGACGTTCGGCCTGCTGATGGGGGCGGCTTTTCTGACCTTCCTGGGCTATCTGCGGCGGCGCAGCTTCAGCGGTCCCTTTGCCAATTCCCTCTACGGCATGTTCCTCGGGGCTCCGCTCGGGGTCTGCGTGAATTGCGCTGCGCCGATCGCCAAGGGGCTCTACCAGGGCGGGTCGCGCGCCGAAACGACACTGTCGGCAATGATCGCATCGCCGACGCTGAATGTCGTCGTGATGACGATGGCCCTGTCGCTGCTGCCCTTCTACATCTTCCTGACCAAGGTCGTCCTGAGCCTGCTGGTCATCCTGGTCGGCGTGCCGCTGATCTGCCGGTTCCTGCCGCCTGAGAAACTCCTGCGCACGATCAGTGATGGATCGGAAGCGCCGGCGGCGCCTGGCCTGGATGACGCCGACCCGCTGGTGGTTCGGCCGCAGGACGGTGTCATCGATTTCGTGCGTGATTTTGGCCGGAATCTCTGGTTCATCCTGCGCACGACGATGCCACTGATGATCCTCGCCGGCGTACTCGGGGCACTTGTCGCGAACCTGTTGCCGCCAGATCTGTTGACCAACAGCGAAGCCGGTCCGCTGGCGATCCTGGCGACGGCGATTGCCGGAACCTTCCTGCCCGTGCCGATCGGCTTTGATGTGGTGGTGTCCGGCGTCCTCATGAATGCCGGTGTCGGACACGGCTTTGTCATGACCCTGGTCTTCACCCTGGGCAGTTTTTCGATCTACTCCTTCATGATCGTCGCCGGCTCCGTCGGCTGGCGTGCCGCCGGCATGCTCGCCGCCATGGTCATGGTGCTCGGGGCGCTCGCGGGCGGGGGCGCCGAGCTGTACCACCGGCATCAGACACAGCAGGCCCTGGAGATGCTGACGCGCGAGGCGGCTGCACCGGCCACGGAGCCGTCCGAGGCGCTGCGGTCCGGGTCGAGCCCGGTCGAGGCGGGTGCGGTCTCTGCGGTCGCGGTGGTGGACACCCGGTTGAGTGTCTCGTCCACCCCGCTCAATCCACCTTCTGCCGCAGCCGACAGCCTGTTTACCCGCGAGGAGGCCTGGCGGTCGGGCATTGACCACCCGCTGGAGTTTTCATTCGGCGATATGTGGCCACCGTTCTGGGAAGGCCGCTCTGTTTCCAGCGGTGACCTGGACGGCGACGGTGATGTTGATCTTGTCTACGCCTCGACCCGCGAGGGCCTCTACATCTACGCCAATGATGGTTCGGGGCGTTTCGAACGCCTGGCCCCGCTCGGCGCGCGCATTGCGGCGCTGCCGATTTTCAATGCGGTGCTGGTGGATGTCGACAATTCCGGTTGGCTCGATCTGTTCATCACGACCTATCGACAGGGCATGTACATCATTCCCAATGAGGGCGGTCAGCTGAACCCCGCCGCAATGCGGCGGGTTGAAAACCGCGGTGATGCGATTTTGGCGCTGGCGGTCAGCTTCGGTGACCTCGACCGGGACGGATATCTTGATCTTGCGGCCGGAAACTGGGCGGCGGGCTGGTATCGGCGGGTGCCCGGTGAGGAGTCCCGCAATCGGGTCATCTTCAACGATGCTGGTGCGCTCAGCGGGCGCCGCTTCACCGATCTGCCGGGTATACCGGGCGAGACCCTGTCCATCCTGTTTTCCGACGTCGACCAGGATGGCTGGCAGGACCTTCTGGTCGGCAATGACTTTGAAGTGCCGGACTATTTCTATTTCAACGATGCCGCAGGCGGGCTCCAGGCCGTCACGCACCAGGATGGCCGGGTGCCCATGACGACGACGACGACGATGTCGCTGAATTCGGCCGACCTCAACGCGGACGGCCGTCTTGATATCTATGCCGGCCAGATTGCCGGGCGCGCCTCGGGCATATCATCGCGCCTGCGCATGCAGCCGATCGGCGATTACTGTCGCGAGATCGAGCGTGCCGAGGACCGCGAAATCTGTCAGCAAAATATTGATATCAAGCAGTGGTACCGGGCTGGAAACAGCCTCGACCCGGGCAATGCGCGCCGGTGTGCCGAACTCTCCGGAGATCATGTCGATGAATGCCGGGGCATGATGATCAAGGACCTGGCGATCCAGGCCAACAATCCTGCCAATTGCGAGCTGATCCCGGCCAGCCAGCCCCGTATCCGATCCTTCTGTGAAATCCATTTCCTGCCGGCCCGCGCGATGACCCTCGCGGAGCAGGATGCCGCGGTGCGCCAGATCCTGACCCGGAACGTTCTCCTGCAGCAGAATGGCGATGGCGGTTTCGATGAGCGGGCCGAGGCGATGCGTCTGGAAATCGGGGGCTGGACCTGGGACGTGTCTGTCGCCGATTTCGATCTCGACGGATTGCTCGATGTTTATATCGTGAACGGCACCTGGGTGCCGAATGAGGTGACCCCGTCCAATATCTTCCTGCGCAATACCGGCGCGGGCGGATTCGAGGAAGTGACAGAGGCCAGCGGCCTGACAGATTTCCTGATGACGGCGGCAGCCACCACGACCGATATCGACGGTGACGGGGACCTGGATATCCTGACGGTTCCCGTGAATGGCCCGCCGGTTCTGTTCCGGAACAACAGGCAGGACAATGGCGCGGTGCGGTTCAGCTTTGATGACCGGGTCGGTAATCGGTCCGGTATTGGCGCGCGCGTGACGGCGCTTTATGCGTCGGGCGTCGAGCATGTCCGCGAATTGCAGCTGGGCGGTGGGTTCATGTCTTTTGATGATCCATCCCTTGTGTTTGGCGTGCCAAGCGGCGACACCATTGAGTCAGTGAGAATTGACTGGTCGACAGGCGGATCGGATCGGCTGGAAGGTCCGTTCGACGCCGGGCAGGCCTACGAAATTACACGGCGCGCAGTCGCCGATCTCGGGGGAAGTGATGAATAGGATTGTTTTGATCGGTGCGAGCCTGGCGGGCATTCTCGTGCTGGGCGTGATGGGCTGGGCCGTGTTCGGCCGCGATAGCGGTGGAACCACCTACACGATGGCCGACGCCGAAGCCGCTTTTGCGCGTACGGACTATCCCCTGGTCGTTGATATACTCACCGAGCTGGCGGACGAGGGGGACTCAACCGCGCAGTTCCGGCTCGGCAGCATGTATCGCGATGGCCTTGGCACCGCTGCGGACCTGCAGCAATCCCTGCACTATTTCGAGCTGGCGTACGGCAATCGTCACACCGGTGCGGATGTGGCCCTGATCGATATCTACCTGGAACGCGCGAGCGCCGCGGAGTCTCCGGAGGCGGAAGTTCCGTTCTACACGCGCGCAGCGGAGCTCGGTGATTCCGGTGCTCAGGCCGTTCTGGGCTCGTACTATCTCACGGGAACCGGTGTGGAAGCAGATGCCCAGCGCGCGCTGGAACTGTTGCTTCCCGCGGCTGAAGCGGGCGATGTCCGCGCGCAAACCAATCTGGGTTTTGTCTACACGCGCGGCATTGGTGTGGCGCCGGACCCCGAGGCTGCCTTTCGCTGGTATCTTGCGGCGGCTGAGGGCGGGCTGGTTCGGGCGCAGGCCGCTGTCGGGCTGATGTACGAAACCGGCCGCGGTACCGAGGTGGATCTGCCGGAAGCGCTGCGATGGTACCTGAATGCGGTCGATGAAGGTGCGCCCGGCGTGGATATCCGGCTCGGGGGGCTGATTGCCGCCGACCAGGCTCAGGCCCGCAGTGAAGCGGAGGCGGTTCGCTGGGTCGTTGCTTCCGTGGAAAACGGCAATGTCGATGCCATTACCTGGCTTGAGCAAAGCGCGGAAGCGGGGGTCATGGACGCCGCTGCAGCCCTGGCCAGCCTGTACGAAGCGGGGACGGCACTGCCCCAGAACATGGCGAGAGCTCGCCGCTACTATGTGGACGCGGCACAGGCCGGGATCGCTCCGGCGCAATTGTGGCTTGCCGAGAAATATGCTGCCGGCGATGGCTTCGAGCAAAGCTTCGAGGAGGCTCATTTCTGGGCCAATCTGGCGGCAGCCGGTGGCCAGGAGGGCGCAGCGGCCCAGCGCAACACTGTTGAGCAATTCCTCTCTCCCGCCCAGATCGAGGCGGCGCAGGAGCGTGCGGCCGTCTGGCTCGAGGAGCGCCGGCGTGAAGACTGAGCTCGCGGCCCTGGCCCTGTGCTTTGCGCTGGCGACCCCGGCGGCGATCGCACAGACGGATTATGCTCGTATCGAGCAGGAGCTTGCCGCGGGGCAAGTGGCGAGCGTGCTGGAGCGCTTGCAGGTTGCGGCAGCGTCCGGGGATGCGCAGGCCAGCGTGCAGCTGGGTGATCTCTACCGCGACGGTGTGCATGTGCCGCGGAACGATAACCTGGCCCTGTCATTCTATCAGAGCGCAGCTGATGCCGGCCTCGCCGCCGGGCAGGACGCGCTGGGAACACAGATCCTCGCGATGCGCGGAGCCGAGGGCGGCGCAGATGCCATCGTCTGGCTGCTCGCGGCAGCCCGACAGGGTGACGCCCGGCATCAATACCACGCGGCCTCTGCGCTGGAGACCTTCCAGCCGGACCGTTTGCCGGAGGCGATCGCCTGGTACGAGCTTGCTGCGGCGCAAGACCATGTCAGCGCCTGGACAAGCCTGGGTGTGCTTGCCCTGCAAGGCCAGGGCATGGCGCGTGATCCCGAGCGGGCGGCCGAGCTCTTCCAGCGTGCCGCTGAAGCCGGTGATGCGCGTGCCGCCAACAATCTCGGGCTCATGTTGTCACGGGGCGAGGACCTGGAGCGCGATTACGCGCGAGCCTTCACCTATTTCAGCCAGGCAGCCGAGGCCGATTTGCCCGCAGGCCTGCGCAATCTCTCTGTCCTTTACGATAACGGTTTCGGTGTCGCAGTGGACGAGGCGCTGGCGGCCGAACTGCTGGCCAGGGCGCGGCAGATTGAAACGCCGAACCTGGCGGTGGCGCTGGCCCAGATCGGTTTTCCCTTTGACGAGCGCTTGCTGGAACCGGAGTGGGACGCCGCCCTGGATCCTGTCGAGGAAAGAGCGGCCCAGGCCGGCGACCCTGTCGCGCTCTACCGGACCGCGTTTCGCTATCTGTTCGGTCTGGGAGTGCGCGCGGATGTGGATCTCGCTTTGACGCGTTTCGAACGGGCTGCTGAGCTCGGACTGGGCAGCGCCGCATTCAGCCTCGGTTTGCTGTACGCCAACGGGCAGGCGGTGCCGCAAAGCTATCGGCAATCCTATCTCTGGTTCAGCCGGGCGCACGCCCGCGGGGTCGATGCCGCCCTGACCTTTCGTGACCTTGTGGCGGGCCGGATGACGCCGGAAAGCCTGGCCTCGGCTCAGGCAGAGCTCTCCGAGTAAGGGGATGTCCAGGGGGCAGGAGGGCGCCGCCGACGGGCGGGAATAGCCTTGATATTATCCCCGGAAATCACCCTTTTGGGGGTGTGAGCGGGATATTATTCGTGTATAGCTTGTTCGATTAAGTTTGCCTGTTGGCTTGGTTCGGGGAGGGAGCCATGAATTTTCGTAAACAGATGCTGGCCTTGGCTGGTGTCGCGCTGGTCGGAATTTCCGCTCCTGCTTTCGCCGGGTCAACCCAGTCCCAGTTCGTCAATCCGGCCGGATCTGCAGAGATCCAGGTGGAGTTGTCTGGAACGCGTCTGGTTGTCGATCGTTCGTCGACCAGCGGGATGTCCAATTTCAGCCTGCGTGTCACTGGACCGGACGGCTATCTCGCTGAAGTCTTTTCGCGCCGCGTTGCGCCGACCATGCGCCTGACCGATTACGGGACGCTGCCGGACGGCGTCTACAGCTATGAAGTCACAGCCGCGACCAATGTTCGCGAACGCCAGGCCAGCGCTCCGCGCGTGGGCCAGCACGGTCGCTCCGGCGTACAGCAGCCGGGTTTCGTCGGAACCAGCCAGCATGGCACGTTCCGCATGCTCAACGGCCAAATCGTAATTGCTGACGCGAACGCGTCTGAAACCGAATAAACTGCCCTGGGGGGAATGAAATGAAGAACATAAAATCCTTCGTAAGCCAGCTGGCCATCGTCGCTGGGCTCGCTTTTTCGATCAACGCGCCGGCCAGTGCCGATCAGGTGTTCAACGACGACCTCATCGTCACCTTCAGTGCCTGTATCGGTAACGACTGTGTCAACGGCGAGAGCTTCGGTTTCGACACGCTGCGGATCAAAGAAAACAATCTTCGTATCCACTTCGATGACACCAGTACGAGCGCGAGCTTCCCGAGGAATGACTGGCGCCTGGTCGCGAACGACTCCGCCAATGGTGGCGGCAACTATTTCGCGATCGAGGACTCGACCGCCGGTCGGATCCCGTTCCGCGTTGAAGCCGGCGCTCCGGCCAACAGCCTGTATGTCGAAGATGCTGGCCGTGTCGGTTTCGGCACCAGCACGCCTGTCGTTGAAATGCACGTCGTAGACGGCGATACGCCCACGCTGCGTCTCGAACAGGATGGTTCCAGCGGTTTCACCCCGCAGACCTTCGATGTGGCGGCCAACGAAGCGAACTTCTTC
>JAYZXG010000293.1:0-3389 GCA_036141435.1 Pseudomonadota bacterium
ACTTCAGCTTGGCGATCGCCAGGCGTTCGATCTCCTGGCGGGACGTGTGCTCGGGCACCTGAAAGACGACTTCTTCTCCCGTCACGCCATCAACAGCCGCAACCCGCACGGCTTTGCCGATCCCGACGATTTCAAGATAGATGTCGTGCCCGGCCATCCAGCCTCACGATCAGGCGCGTGCGAGGCCGTCCTGGCCTTCCGCAGATGCGTCTTCCCAGACCTGGTCCAGTGCGCGGATCAGCTGGTCGAACATCTCGTCGGTGTGCAGCGGCGTCGGCGTCAGGCGCAGGCGCTCGGTACCGCGCGGAACCGTAGGATAATTGATCGGCTGGACGTAGATGCCGTGATCTTCAAGCAGGCGATCGGTAATGCGCTTGCACAGAACCGGGTCGCCCACCTTGACCGGCACGATGTGCGTCACCGAGGGCATGACCGGGTAGCCCGCATCCGCGAGACGCTGCTTCAGGGTCGCGGCGCGTTCCTGGTGCTTCTCACGCAAGTGATTGCTTGATTTCAGGTATTCAACACTTGCCCGAGCGCCCGCTGCCAGCGATGGCGGCAAGGCGGTCGTGAAAATGAACCCGGGAGCCATGGAGCGGATCGCGTCAACAATGGCGCCGTCAGCAGCAATGTAGCCGCCCATCACGCCAAACGCCTTGCCCAGCGTGCCCTCGATAATGTCGACACGATGCATCAACCCGTCACGCTCGGCGATGCCGGCGCCACGCAGGCCATAGAGACCAACAGCGTGGACCTCATCCAGATAGGTCAGCGCGTTGTATTTCTCGGCCAGGTCACACACGGCCTCGATCGGCCCGATATCGCCATCCATGGAGTAGACGCTCTCGAAGGCGATGACCTTGGGCGCATCGATCGGAGCCGCCTTGAGCAATTCCTCCAGATGCTCGACATCATTGTGGCGCCAGACATGCTTCTCACAGCGCGCGCCCTTCACACCCTCGATCATCGAGGCGTGGTTCAGCTCGTCGGAAAAGATGATCAGGCCCGGCAGGATCTTGCCCAGCGTCGCCAGCGTCGCCTCGTTGGCGATGTAGCCGGAGGTGAAAAGAAGCGCCGCATCCTTGCGGTGCAGGTCGGCGAGCGAGTGCTCAAGCTCGACATGGTAATGCGTTGTACCGGAAATATTGCGGGTGCCGCCGGCGCCGGAACCGACTTCATCAATCGCGGCTTTCATCGACTCGACGACGCAGGGGATCTGGCCCATGCCCAGATAATCATTCGAGCACCAGACCGTGACATCGCGCACATCGCCATCAGGCGTGCGCCAGCGTGCATTCGGGAAGTCACCCTTTTTGCGCATGAGATTGGCAAACACGCGGTAGCGGCCCTCGGCCTTTACACGACGTACAGCTGAATCGAATGCGGCTTCGTAATTCATGGGTGCCTCTTAACAGTCTGTCCCGCTCAGTGGGAACTGAGTCTGGGTATAAACCGTTAACGGCGCTTCTGCGAATGGACGAAGCGCCGCACCCCGAATTTTTTACAGTACTTACATCCGGAAGCGGATGTGATCGGCCCAGAAACGCTCGATCCGGGTCAGTGCCGTGTTCACGGTGGGAAGGGTCTCATCATCGACACCGCCAACCGGATGGAGGGATCCGGCCTGGCGGGCGAAGAGTTCCGTCAGCTGCTCGCGCACCGCATGACCACTCTCGGTCAGGCTGACACGCACAGAACGGCGATCCGTGGACGAACGCTCGTGGCGGATATAACCCGCATCAACAAGCTTCTTGAGATTATAGGAGACATTGGAGCCCAGATAATGGCCACGTGTCCGCAGCTCGCCTGCCGTGAGCTCCTGGTCGCCGATATTGAACAGCAGCAGCGCCTGCACACTGTTCACATCCTCGAGCCCCTCGCGGTCCAGCTCATCCTTGACGACATCAAGAAGCTGGCGATGCAAGCGCTCAACCAGTTGAAGAAGTTCGAGATATTCTGCCTGCGGTCCTGCCTGCGGCGTTACGCTTTCAGCCAATGCCATGGTCTGTACTCCACCCGATCTTTTTGATCTTTGGATGGAACGCTAAACGCAAAGCTCTAAAAACCGCTTAATTTTTACCCCAACTTCCTATCAATAGCTCGTAAATACCTGAAAAGTCTTTGTCACGACCGCCCAGATTATCGAACATCGCATAGAGCGCCTCGGCCTGGGCGCCCAACGGCGTGGACGCGCCAGCGCTTTGTGCGGCGTCCTGGGCGAGCTTGAGGTCCTTCAGCATCATCGCCGTGGCGAAACCGGGCTGATAGTCGTTATTGGCCGGCGTGGTCGGGACCGGGCCCGGCACCGGGCAATAGCTGGTCATGGACCAGGACTGGCCGGAGGCCTTGGACGAGATGTCGAAGAATTTCTGCTGATCAAGGCCTAGCTTGTCCGCCAGCGCGAACGCCTCACACGTACCGATCATGGTGATGGCCAACAGCATGTTGTTACAGATCTTGGCGGCCTGGCCCGCACCGGTATCACCGGCATGGATCACGGCCTTGCCCATCGCCTGCAGGAAAGGCTCGGCGGCGGCAAAATCGTCTGCGGAACCGCCGACCATGAAGGTCAGCGTGCCACCGGATGCCGCTGCGACACCGCCGGAGACCGGCGCATCGACGAACTTGAACCCCTTGTCGACGGCCGCACCACCGACATGGCGGGCACTGTCGACATCGATGGTGGAGCAATCCAGGAACAGCGTTCCCGGCGCCGCAGCCGGGAAAACCTGGCCCTCATAGACCGCGCGCACATGCTTGCCAGCCGGCAGCATGGTGACGACGGCGTCCGCACCGGAAACGGCATCGGCCGCGGACCCGGCCGCAGACGCGCCCTGCTCTACCGCCTGCGCTACAGCAGCGTCGGACAGGTCGAATGCCTTCACATCATGACCGGCCTTGACCAGGTTGGCAGCCATGCCCGAGCCCATATTGCCCAGGCCGATAAAAGCGATCGTCGCCATCTCGTATTCTCCCCTTGCCTGTCCTTAGGCGTCGTCGCCCAGGAAGGTCATTTCATGGTCTGCGTCGAGGGGTTCAAATGCCTCGGCGATATCATTGTCATTGACGCTGGCCAGCGTGGACGGATCCCAGACCGGCGCATTGTCCTTGTCGATGATGACGGCGCGCACGCCCTCATAGAAATCCTTGCCCTTCAAACACCAGCTCGAAGCACGCAGGTCCTGGCGCATGACGTCTTCAAAGGACAGGTCCGCGCCCTTGCGCAGCGCCGCCAGCGTGAGCTTGAGCGCAGTCGGGGATTTGGACGACAGGATCTTGGCCTGTTTCGTCGACCAGCCATCACCGGCGCCCTCGATGCGCGCAATGATCTCCTCGACCCGATTGCCGGCAAAGGCTGCATCGATCAGGCCGCGCGTATGGGCCAGGTC
>JAYZXG010000294.1:0-6674 GCA_036141435.1 Pseudomonadota bacterium
GGACGAGGCGCTCGTCGTCGGAGTTACCCGTGACGAACTCTTCATCGGTCAGGTTGTTGCCCTGGAGGTAGACGCGAACGCCGTCCAGGCGACCCGGGCCAAACTCGTAGCCGATCTGGGCGTCAACGACAGATTCGCCGAAGACATCACGGAATTCGCGGCCAGCGCCGAAGCCGGTCACTTCACCGAGGAAGTCCGAACGCCAGCGGTTGGAGATGCGCGCCTCGAAGCCACCGTTTTCATAGTAGACGGTGATATTGCCCACGCGCTCGGACAGACCCGCGATCGGCTGGATATTGCCCGGCTGCGGCTCGATCTCGCTATCCGTCCAGGAGAAGCTTGCCAGTACACCGAAACCTTCCAGCGCCGGAGCGATGACATCGCCGGGAATGTGCGTGGAGAATTCGATGCCCTGGAGCCAGCCACCGTCGGAATTGGTCGGGCCGGAGGCCGTACCGGTGACCGCTTCCGGGTTGGAAGCGGCATAGCCCGCACCATAGACGTTATCCAGAGCGGCAACGCCTGCAGCACCCCAATCAACCGCGAAGGTCGTGGAACCATCCACCCACTGATCGATGTCCTTGTGGAACGCAGCCAGAGCCACGTAGCCCGCACCGTCCGCGAAGTAACGCTCGAAGGAGATGTCGAAGGAGTTTGCCATGTACGGACGCAGCGCCGGGTTACCGCCACCGGTTGCCAGGCAAACGCGGCCCGTTTCCAGGTCATATCCAACTGTACCGCCAGCCGTACAAACTGTCGTGTTGACGCCGCCCTGCTGGGACGCCCGCATCTGGTCCATGCGCGCACGCATCAGCGTACGAGCCGCACCGAGGCGGACGAAGGTATTTTCCGCCACCTCGAAGGAGAAGTTCGCGCTCGGCAGAACCTCGGTGTAATCGTCGCCACCGGAATAGGCGCCAAGCTCGACATCACCAATGCTGACAGCACCGTTGGACGACTGGTCCGTGCTGACAACCTGGATGCCGAAGTTACCGCGAACCGGAACACCGTGCAGCTCGGTATCAACATTGGCCTGGACGTAGGCCGTGGTGATGGCCTCGCTGACACCCCAGGCTTTCGCCGTCACGTCGCCGACGCGAAGCTCGACCAGGTCATAAAGACCTGCGGCGATCAGGGCGTTGGGGTCGTAGGAGACCATGCCCGGAATGCCGAGGAAATCGAGCGCAGTCGGAGCGAGCAGCAGGTTGCTCGGGATTTCCAGCTCGGTGGCTGCCGGATCGCTCAGGAAGAGGAAGTGCTCAACGGAGTCCTTGTTCTTCTCGCGATCAGAGTAGGACAGACCAAACTCGACGGAGCTGATCCAGGAGTCCTGGAAATCACGCTCCGCGCTGACACGGAAGGCCATCAGCTCGTCTTCGGTCTGCGGCAGCTTGCGGAAACCAACCTGGCCACCGGTGTGAACACCGGTGGGGTCAGACCCCCAACCCTGCGGGCTGGTCAGGCGAACCAGGCTCGGGTCGGCATAGTCGACGGACGGCGAGAAAATAAACGTCTGGTCGTCATACATGAAGCCCAGCGTGTCCGGCGTACCGTAACCCTGGGTGTTGGCGACGCCAGCATAGGATTCCAGGTCGGTGTCGAGACGATCAACCGCGGAATAGCTCAGGTCGAACTCCAGGCCCCACTGATCATTGAGGAAGAATTCGTGGTTGATGCCGAAGGAGTAGACGTCGGCTTCACGTGTGCGAACATCATTGCGCATCACGCCGATCACACCGTCGAACACACCCTGGGTCACCAGGCCGTCGGTGATCGTATAGCCCGGCTGCAGGGATGCAGCAGACCATGCGAGCGGCAATTCGATACCGCGCAGGATGCCGTTGTCCTCGAAGTGGGAGTAGAACGCATCGATCGTCGTGTGGTGACGATCATTCGGACGGAATTCCAGGGTACCGACAACGCCGGTACGCTCGAGCTCGTTCGAGGAAACGTAAGGCTTGGCACCACCGATAACGAGCTCGCCGCCACCCGTGGACGGATAGCCCCACGCGTTCCAGCGCTCAGCCTGCGTCGGGGACGACTGGATCGCGACACCCAGGGCCAGGCCGACAGTGTCGTCAGCAAACTGGTCGACATAGAAACCGGTCAGACGGTGGCCATTTTCTGCAGAGCCTGCATTCAGGGCACCGTATTCATTCCACTCGTAACGCGCGGACAGAGAGATCGTACGCTCGTCCTGGTCCAGCGGGCGGATGGTGCGCAGGTCGGCTGTACCGGCCAGACCGGCAGATGTCAGGCTGGCTTCCGGCGTCTTGTAGACAACCACGGAGCTGAGCAGCTCGGACGGGTACTGGTCGAACTCGACACCGCGGTTGTCGCCGGCAGTGACCTGCTCGCGGCCATTCAGCAATGCCGTGGTGAAGTCGGGGCCGAGACCGCGAACGGAGATGACCTGCGCGCGGCCACGAAGGCGCTGCGCAGCCAGACCCGGCAGACGCGCCAGGGATTCTGCAATGGAGCTGTCCGGCAGCTTGCCGATGTCCTCGGCGGAAATGGCCTCAACGATGGACGTTGATTCCCGCTTTGTATCGATGGCCGATTCAATCGCGGAACGGAAACCCGTAACCGTGATGACCTCGGCGTCGTCCTCACCCTCGTCCTGAGCCGTCGCCGCACCGGCGGCCGCCAGGCCAAGGACCATAGAAGATGCCGCCGTTGCCATAAGCATACCGCGGCGAGATTTGATGATCTTGCGCATGAAATTCCTCCCTCACACCCGCCATTTTTACACAGATGGCTGGGTAGCCAGTCTGCAAATTAGTGAAAATATTAAATCCTCGCAAGCCTCAAAAGTATGAAATTTTTGCACACTGAAAAACTGTAGCGAAATTGTAACACTCCATGTTTGTCCATATATAATGGCTTTCTGATCACCCCGACCCGTTGACTTGTTTTGCAATTTTCTGCAATTTTTGCAAAACACGTCGGGTCAATGATTGCGATAACGTGTGACGAAAAAACAAAATCGCCCAACAAAACGAGGGCGTTGAAAAGGACTGGGGAGAACACTGCGATGGAGATGCTTGTCAGATCATCCGCCGAACCATCACCGCATGCGGAGTGGTGGAAAGGCGCGACGATCTATCAGATCTATCCGCGCAGCTATGCCGATTCCAATGGGGATGGCATTGGCGACCTGCCGGGCATTACCGCAAATCTCGAACACATTGCAGACTTGGGTGTGGATGCCATCTGGATCTCGCCCTTCTACAAGTCCCCGATGGCGGACTTCGGCTATGACGTCTCGGACTTTTGTGATGTCGATCCGATCTTCGGAACCCTGGACGACTTCGACGCGCTGATGGCGCGCGCCCACGCGCTTGGCCTGAAAGTGATCATCGACCAGGTCTACTCCCACGCCTCGGACCAGCATGAGTGGTTCCAGGCAAGCAGGCTGTCGCGCGATAACGACAAGGCGGACTGGTTCGTGTGGGCCGACGCCAAGCCGGATGGCTCACCGCCCACCAACTGGCAATCGGTGTTCGGTGGACCGGCCTGGACCTGGGACGCCCGGCGCGGCCAGTACTATCTGCACAACTTCCTGCCGCAACAACCGGATCTGAATGTCCACAACCCGGCAGTCCAGGACGCCATCCTGGCGACGCAGAAATTCTGGCTGGACCGCGGTGTTGACGGCATCCGCCTCGACGCCGTGAACTTCATGATGCACGACCTGAACATGCGCGATAACCCGCCGGTCCGGGATGCCAGCATCAAGAAGACCCGCCCCTTCGATTTCCAGCATCACTTCTATAACCAGTCACACCCGGCGATCATCGACTTCCTCGAGCGCATGCGGCAACAGGCCGACACCTACAGCAATCGCTTCCTCGTCGCCGAAGTCGGCGGCGAACGCGGCCAGGAAGAGATGAAGCAGTACACCGCGCCACCGGGGCGCCTGCACAGCGCCTACGGCTTCCTTTACCTCTATGCAGACGCTCTGAACGTGGATCTGATCCGGGAGGCCACAAACCTGTGGCCCGAGGACGATCACACCGGCTGGCCGTCCTGGACCTTTTCAAATCATGATGCGCCACGCGCCATCTCCCGCTGGGCCAGTGAAGACAATCAGCGCGCCTTCGCCCAACTCACCCTGCTTTTGCTCAACAGCCTGAGGGGCAATATCTTTATCTATCAGGGCGAGGAGCTGGGACTGCCACAGGCCCATGTCCCCTTCGATCGATTGCAGGACCCGGAGGCCATCACCAACTGGCCCGAAACCCTTGGCCGCGATGGTGCCCGCACGCCGATGCCATGGCGACACGATCAGCAACATGCCGGCTTCACTACCGGTGAGCCCTGGCTGCCCGTTGACGCGCGTCACACGGCGCTGGCCGTTGACCTGCAGAACCAGGACGACACCTCGACGCTCGCGGTCGCGCGACGCATCCTCGCGCTTCGACGGGAAAATCGCACCTTGCGCGAAGGCGGCATGCGCTTTTTTGGTGAGACCAACGAACACCTGGCCATCTTCCAGCGCGGTACGGGCAATGACGCCCTGCTCTGCGCGTTCAACCTGAGTGACGGGTCGGTGGACTGGCAATTGCCCGCAGGCTGGACAGTGATCGAAAGCGTCAACCTGGACGGTGCCGCACCCGATACCCTGCCCGCCTATGCCGGCCTGATTGCGGCGCGCTGCTAGGCGCCGCAGCTGGCCCGCACGATGAGGTCTGTCGACAGGCGCTCGGAACGACGCGCCTGGGGCCCGCGGAAATCGAGCAGCTTGGAGAGGATCAACCGACCTGCTGCCGTCATGTCCTGGTCGATCGTCGTCAGCGCCGGATTGGAATAGCGGGCAAAGGAAATATTGTCATAGCCGATGACGGAAACATCATCGGGCACGGAATACCCTGCAAGCTGCAGACCGCGGATCGCACCAAAGGCGATCACGTCGCTGGCGGCAACAATCCCGTCGATCTCGACGCCATTCTTCACCACAGCCTCGATCGAGGCCTCTGCAGATTCGATATCAAAATGTGACGGGATCACCAGCTCGTCGCTGACATCCAGCCCGGCCTCTTCCATCGCCTCGCGATAACCGCGAAAACGCTGCATGACTTCAGGCGCCTCGGACTGGCCGAGGAACGCAATTCGCTTGCGCCCGAGCCGCGCCAGGTGCGCAGCCGCGCGGCGACCACCGGACACATTGTCTGATCCGACACAGCAATACCGCTGCTCGGGCAGTTCAGCACCCCAGACGACAAAACGACCCTCGGTTTCGGCCAAACGGTTGAACGCGTTATGCAGGGTGCTCTGACCCACAAAGATAACGCCGTCCGCACGGTGCGTCGTCATCGAGACGACCAGGTCGTCATAATTGCCCGGCGTGACATGAGAGATGTGAATGTCGCAATCGCGCTCGCGCGCTGCATCACCGACGCCCGCCAGCAATTCGAAGAAAAACGGGTCGGACAGCCGCGCGTCCCTGTCCTGGGGCTTGGGCACCACGATGGAGATCGTCGCCTTGGCCCCGATGGGACCCGCTGGCATGTGCCGGCGGAACGGGTAATCCAGCTCGCGCGCCAGCTTCCAGATGGCCTGCTTGGTCCGCATGTTGACTGAGGGACTGTCATTCAACGCCCGCGAGGCCGTGGAGACCGAGACCCCCGCACGCTTGGCGAGATCTTCCAGACGAGTGGTCTTTTTCGTCACGATTTCATAGCCCTCAAGTATTTTTTGCAGCTTTTGCAGTCCTAAACACCAAGGCGGAAAATGCAAGCCTTGGCATGGCGACACCGCCAGAGAACAGCAATTTCCCACTTCTTGCAAATTTTTGCAGCCTTTGAACGCGCCCATCCGCACGCGATCCGGGTCGCCACAGGCCGATTTCATGCATTAATCCTTTTAAAAGAGGGCTATCCATGGGTTGCTCTATTTCCTCGACAAGCCCGCAAAGATGGCGCAATATTCGCAAAATTATGAAAACGGGGAGGGAAGAATGCAAAAGCCACTTTTGGGCTTCTGGCAGATCTTCAACATGTCTTTCGGATTCTTCGGAATCCAGATGGCCTTTGCTCTGCAGGGCGCCAATGTCAGCCGCATCTTCCAGACACTCGGCGCCGATGTCTCGAACCTCGCCATCTACTGGCTCGCCGGCCCGGTGACAGGGCTCCTGGTCCAGCCACTGATCGGGCACTTCTCCGACCGGACCTGGGGGCCACTCGGACGACGACGCCCCTACTTCCTGGCCGGCGCCGTCCTGTCGACCCTCTCGCTCTTCATCATGCCGCACTCGCCCTATCTGTGGGCGGGCGTTGTCATGCTCTGGGTCCTCGACGCCTCGATCAATGTCTCCATGGAACCCTTCCGGGCCTTTGTCGGCGACATGCTGCCCTCGCGCCAGCGCACGCAGGGATTTGCCACGCAGACGATCCTGATTGGTGCCGGCGCGGCCCTCGCCTCTGCCATGCCGAACATTCTGACAGAATGGTTTGGCGTCGCCACGACGGCCGCAGAAGGCGTCATCCCGGATTCGGTCAAATATTCATTCTATATCGGCGGCATTGCGATGTTCATCGCGGTGGGCTGGACCATCGTGTCGACCCGCGAATACTCGCCCGAGCAACTCGCCAGTTTCGACACGGAAGAAAGCAAGGATGCCGGGCGCAGTGAAACCGCGGCACCACAGGAAAAATCTTCCAGCTACTTCATCG
>JAYZXG010000295.1:0-11624 GCA_036141435.1 Pseudomonadota bacterium
TCCCGGCCCACCGCGGCGAGGGAGGCGGCCAGGTGACCGGCGGCGGCCGCCGCCACCACGCCGCGCGGTCCGACCACGCCGATGAACGTGGTCTCCTTGAGGTCGAGGCCGGACTTGAACGTTGCCAGGGCAACCGAAAGCGGCCGTACGACCAGCATGAAGATGGCGATGAAGGCGAAGTGTTGGGGCCCCAGCGAGGCGAGGTCATCCGGGCTGAGATCGGCAGCCAGCACGACAAAGACGCTGGCGACCAGAATGGCGGCAATGCCCTCCTTGAAGCGTCGCATTTCCTCGATCGAGGCCAGCCGCGAATTGGCCACGACCAGTCCGAAGATGGCGACGGCCACCAGCCCGGTTTCCGAGGCCAACTGTTCCGCGGCAGCAAAACAGACCAGCACGGCCGCCAGCACCAGCGGTGCCTTCATCGGCTCGGGCACCAGTCCGCGGCGGAAGGATTGCGACAGGCCCAGGCCGAAGGCGAAACCCATCAGCCCGCCGATCAGCGCCCCCATGGTCAGGAAACCAGCCGCGGCAACCCAGTCATGACCCAGCGCGGTCTGGCGGATGGCTTCGAACATGAAGACCGCACACAGCGCACCAATCGGATCATTGACGATGCCCTCCCATTTGAGCACCGAGGCGATACGTGGCGGCAGCTTGGCCTGGCGCAACAGGGGCAGAACCACTGTCGGACCTGTGGTCGTCAACAGGGCGCCGATCATGAAGGAGATGTCCCAAGCCAGCCCGGCCACAAAGTGCAACGCTACCGACGTCAGTGCCCAGCCCAGCGGGAAGCCCAGGAAGACCATGCGGCGCACGGGTGCAGAGGCGTCCCTCAGCTCACGGAAATTGAGCGTGATCCCGCCCTCGAACAGGATGACGGCCACAGCCAGCGCAATCATCGGGCGCAGATATTCCTGGAAGCTGGCCTGCGGGTCGAGAACAGGTGCGCCCAGCGCCAGCCCGGCGATGGGGCCGAGCAACAGGCCGGCCCCCATCATCAGTACGATGGACGGCCAGCGCAGTCGCCAGGCCAGCCACTGGGCGACAATTCCTGAACCGGCGATGAGCGCGATAGTCAGCGTGAGGTCAGGCTGCATGTCTTTTAGTGATCTCGTTTGATGTCGCGTTTTGATGGGAGCACCGCCGCTGGGGCGATGCGTGATGTCGGGGAGGCCAAGATGGACCAGTTACCCTATGAAGCACAGACTGCACTTGTTTCCGCTATAGCCGCAACTCTGATCGGTGGATCTGTTTCCCTGTTGGGAACCTCCACGGTCGCAACCGCAGCGCGGCTGGCTGCGGAGTTCGCTATTCGACGCCGTTTTGCCATGGCCCTCGGCCTCGGTGCGCTGGGTGGAACCGGAGCCTGGTTTGGTGGCCTGTTTGAAGGCGCAACCTCGCAGGTCGCGATGCTGCTGGGCTAGGCGGACGACGCGTCGTCATCGGGATCGGCGTGAACGAACTCGAAGCCGATCTCGCGACTGCCATAGGCCCCGTGCTCATAATGGTCGGACTGTTCCTTGAACCAGTCGACCAGGTGATCTTCCAGCTGCACGAATAATTCTGTCAGGTCAGCCTCGCCGATCGGCAGGCCGAGGGAGAAGTGTCGCCCGCCCTCGATGCCGATATCCATGGCCGGACCGTTCTTGGAACAGGTCAGGACCAGGCGCAGCCAGTCGCCGGAGCGCGAGACCTTCACGGCCAGGCCAAAACTGATCGGGCCGAGCGGCAGGAAGCCGGTGCCGGAGACAGAGAATGCGCCGCTCTGATAGGGCTGCGGCGCCCAGGCCCCCTCAGGCGGGACCAGGAAAACGCATTTGCCCGGTCCGCCGAGATGCCGGCAAAAGCCGATAGCGACATTTTCGGCGACCGACCGGATCTGCGCATAATTGTCCAGCGCGAGGGCGCCATAGCGCGATGCCGCATCGGCCAGGTCATCAAATCGCGTTCTGTCACTCATTTGTCTCTCCCACCGGTTGCAGCTGCACGCTAGTCTGCACCGCACGTCTTGGGGAGAGAAAATGCGCCACATCTTGCTCAGCGCCCTGTCGGGCCTCGCCGTTATTGCCTGTTCCACCGAACCGGTGCGTGAAGCTGGCGCAGAGCCGCATGTCTGGCAGACCCTCAACGGGGCGCCCACGCTTGTCATCGCACACCGCGGCGCCAGCGGTGAATTGCCGGAACACACGCTCGAGGCCTATCAGCTGGCCATCGATCAGGGCGCAGACATTATCGAGCCGGATCTTGTGATGACTCAGGACGGGGTGCTGGTGGCACGCCATGACCGCTATCTTTCGACGACGACGAATGTGGCGGACAGACCGGAATTTGCAGAGCGCCGCCGCTTGTCCGGCACGCGCGAGGACTGGTGGGTGGAAGACTTCACGCTGGCGGAATTGCGGACCCTGCGCGCGCGCCAGCCGCGTGCAGACCGCAGCCAGGCCTTCAACGACCAGTTTCTTGTCCCGACCTTCGAGGAGGTGCTCGACCTCGCGGCTGCTGCAGGCGTCCGGACCGAGCCGGAGATCAAGGCCCCGGGTCATTTCGTGTCCATCGGCCTGGACCCCCTGCCCGTTCTGGTCGGTATCCTGCGGGCGCGCGGGCTGGACGGTGCCGACGCGGCGACATCCGTGCAGTGTTTCGAACCGGCCTTCCTGGCGCGCCTTGACGCGGAAATCGAAACGCCGCTGTTGATGCTGGTATTCCCGATGCAGGAGATTGACCCGGATGTGGGGCCGCTGGTGCCAAGCGTGGCGCTGGCGGACATGGTTGCCTTTGCCGATGGCGTGGGCCCGAGCAAGGCCTTGCTGATCGATGCGGAGGGCGCCGATACCGGTTTCGTGGCCGAGGCGCATGCGCTGGGCCTGGCGGTGCATCCGTGGACATTCCGCGATGACCAGCCGGCGGACATCGATCCGGATGCGGAATTGCGTCGCATCTATGCGCTGGGCGTGGACGGTATCTTCACCGACTTTCCGGCGACGGCCATTCGCGTCCGGGACGACATGTAGGCACAAAAAAAGCGCGGCCCGCTGGGGCCACGCTTTCTTCGAACCGTGTGACCGGATTAGTCAGCCAGCTGCAGGTTTACAGCTTTCGGACCCTTGCCACGCTTGTCGGGCTCGGTTTCGAAAGTGACCTTCTGACCGTCTTCCAGACCCGGGAGACCGGAGGACTGAACAGCGGTGATGTGGACGAAGACGTCAGCGCCGCCCTCTTCCGGAGTGATGAAGCCAAAGCCTTTGCTCTGGTTGAAGAATTTGACCGTACCGTTGGCCATGATGGGAACCTTCCCTGAATGCAATGCGCCGCGTCCGGGCGTACTTGTCGTTTGCGCTGCAGCGTCCTGCTGCACAATACGGACGTAAAAGTCGGGGAAGGCTGAGTTATTCTCAATCAGATCCGCACTCGAACGATCGGACCCGGCAGGCTATTCAGTATTCCGTCCGGCCCTTGGGCCGCCCGTGAGGACCAATGAGCACGCTTCCGACTGGAACGCAAATGAAACTATTATGATTGCGCTATTGCACGCAGGAGTTCGCGTGTGATTTGCTGCCGCAGGATAGCGAGGATGTCCTCGATGTGTTTCCGGGGCCAGGCCGATATCGCTGATGTGATTGGGTCGCTCGATAAGACTGGAGCCGGGCCATGAGACGCCGTCGTATGCTTGAACGATCCCAGCGCGCGAGAGAGACGCGCGACCGCATGGGCGGGGGCGATTTCAACCCGGCCGGCATGATCCGGATTGCCGGGTTCGGCGCCGCCATTGTCGTTGCGGTGGCGGTCTATATCGGTTTCCACCGGGGCGGTGCGACGATCTATGACGGCCGCTGGGGCGTCATGGAGCGGCTCATCCGCCCCATCATTTTCGGTGCGAATGCGCTGGAACTGCTGGCCCTGGTCTTTGCCGGGCTGATTGCCTGGCGCGTCTGGAAAAAGATGCAGTCTTAGAAATTATTGCTGTTGCGCACCTGGTTCATGGCGTCCGCGGCACGGCCATGCTTGTCGTCGGGTGTGCTTGCGGGGCCACCCTTCCCGAACTTGGCCATGATCACGACAAAAATCGCGATAAAAATCAGGCCACCACCAAAGAACATACCGATAAGCACTAGCGGATCCATATCGACCTGCCAGCTTGTCTGTTGCGAGCCTAGAGGCAGGAAATACATCCGTCCATGAATTCCGCTCTAGCCAGGCCGAAAGCATGGGGTTATTGGCAAGCCTCCAATGTTTGGAAAATTTGTGCGCGAAAGGATTGAATGATGGGTTTGAAGGTCGCGGTATTCGGTGCAACGGGCGCTGTCGGCAAGGAAATGCTCACAATCCTCGCGGAGCGTCTTTTCCCGGCCGAGGAGGTTTTTGCCCTGGCCAGCCGCAAGTCCATGGGCGTTGAACTGTCCTATGGCGACAGGACTCTTGTCTGCCAGAACGCGGAAACCTTTGATTTCTCGAAAGTCGACCTGGTGCTGATGTCAGCCGGTGGCGATCCGTCGCGCGAGTGGTCGCCGAAGATTGCGGCTGCGGGCGCCATTGTCATCGACAACTCCTCGGCCTGGCGCATGGACCCGGATGTCCCCCTGGTGGTCCCGGAAGTGAACCCGGAAGCGCTCGATGGTGTGTCCAGGAAGGGCATTATTGCCAATCCGAACTGCTCGACCATCCAGCTGATGGTGGCGCTCAAGCCGATCCATGACCGCGCAAAGATCAAACGCGTGAACTGTGCGACCTACCAATCGGTGTCCGGCGGTGGCCAGGCGGCCATGGACGAGCTGTGGACGCAGACCAAGGGCATCTACGTCAATGACGAGGTCGAACCGCAGGCTTTCACCAAGCAGATTGCCTTCAACGTCATCCCCCACATCGACACCTTCATGGAAGACGGCGCGACCAAGGAAGAGTGGAAGATGATGGTCGAGACCAAGAAAATCCTCGACCCGTCCATCAAGCTGTTCGCCACCTGCGCGCGGGTTCCGGTCTTTGTCGGCCATTCCATCGCGGCCCATCTCGAGCTGGAGGAAGAGCTGTCGGCCGACGAGGCGCGTGAACTGCTGCGTATCAGCCCCGGCCTGATGGTCGTCGACAAGCGCGAGGACGAAGGCTACGTCACCCCGGTTGAAAGCGTGGGTGAGTTCGCGACGTTTGTATCCCGCGTGCGCGAGGATCCGACCGTCGAGAACGGCCTGGCCCTGTGGGTCGTGTCGGACAATCTGCGCAAGGGCGCGGCCCTCAACGCAGTCCAGATCGCGGAAGGCCTGCTCAACCGGGGCCTGCTGAAGGCTTGATGCGGCCTTTGTAACAAGAAGTGGGTCGCGCTTTGGTGCGGCCCTTCCTATGTGTGGGGCTCAAGTCGAGGAACCCCATGACCGTCATCGAGTCGCACAATCAACGCACGGCGCTTGCCGCAGGCCTGTCCGCCTATCTGATCTGGGGTGTCATTCCGCTCTTCTTCCAGGTGCTGGACTTTGCCTCGGCGGCCGAGGTGGTCATGCACCGGGTGATCTGGGCGGTGCCTGCGCTCGGGATTATCCTGGCGGCGGCCGGCAAGCTGCGGGAAGCGACCACGGCCCTGCGCAATACACGCGTGCTGCTGACCCTGATCGCGACCTCCCTGATCATCTCCGTGAACTGGTTCGGCTTTACCTGGGCGGTGACCAATGGCCAGGTGCTGCAGGCCTCGCTGGGCTATTACATCAACCCGTTGATGAGCGTGGCTGTCGGCGTTGTCGTCCTGCGCGAACCGCTGGGGCCCTGGCGGATTGCTGCGATCGTTCTGGCGACGCTGGGCGTGCTGAACCTGATCATCGCCGGCGGGGAAGTGCCCTGGGTGGCGCTGATGCTGGCCACCAGTTTCACGGCCTATGGCTATTTGCGCAAAACCGTTGCGGTGGACGGTCGGGTCGGCCTGTTCTGGGAAGCGGTGATCATGACCCCCTTCATGCTGGCCGGGCTGTACTGGCTCGCCACCACGGGGGAGATGCATTTCTTTGACGGCGCCTATGAAGCGGCCCTGCTGATCTCGGCGGGTATCGTCACGGCCGTGCCGCTGATGTTCTACATCATCGGGGCGCGGGGCCTGCGCCTGTCGACCATGGGGATCATGCAATTCATTGCTCCGACCCTGCAATTTGTCATCGGCATGCTGGGCGGCGAACCTTTCACCACTGCACACATGGTCACGTTTGGCTTGATCTGGGCGGGCGTTGCGACCTTTACTTACAGCCAGTTGCGGCGCCAGGGCCGCGAGCCAGCCACGGACGCGAAATGACCGATTTTCCTGCCCCGACCCGCATCAAGACCAATGGTATAGAGCTTTCGGTGCACCTGGCAGGACCCGAGGACGGGCAGCCCCTTCTGCTGGCGCACGGCTGGCCGGAGCTGGCCTATTCCTGGAAGAACCAGATCGGGGTGCTGGCGGATGCCGGTTATCGCGTGATCGTGCCGGACCTGCGCGGCTTTGGTGGTTCGGACTGTCCGACCGACAAGGCGTCCTACACCATGGACACGCTGGTGGCGGATCTGACCGGCCTGCTCGATGCGCTTGGGCATGAGACGGCCGTCTTTGTCGGCCATGACTGGGGCGGGATCATCATCTGGCACGCGGCCATGCTGGCAAAGGCGCGCGTCGCCGGCGCGATCGGGGTCAACACGCCGCATCTGCCGCGTGGTTCGGAGCCGCCGACGCATGCCTTCCGCGAGATGGGCGGGGATGATCACTACATCCTGCGTTTCCAGGAGCCGGGTTATGCCGAGCAGATCTTCACCGGTCGCGAGGATGATTTCTTCGCCTTCATGATGGGCAAGCCTCCGGCAGCGGATCGGCTGGACGGGCTCTACCCCCACATCACCCATATCCCGAAAATGTTCGAGAGGTTCACCGGCCGCGACGAGGCTGACATTGTCGTTGGCCCCGAGGATCGCGCCTATTACGCGGACGCCTATCGCAAGTCCGGATTTTATGGCGGGATCAATCTCTACCGGAATTTCGATGCCAACTGGGAGCGCATGGGCGGTGTCGATCACCGGCTCGCAATGCCCTGTCTGATGGTGTCCGCTGATGCCGATTTCATGCTGCCACCGAAACTGGCGGGCTGGATGCCGGCGCTGTGCAAGGACGTGGAATTCAACGTCATCGAAGGTTGCGGGCACTGGACGATGTGGGAGCATCCCGAGCAGTTGAACGCCATCCTTCTGGACTGGTTGCAGCGCCGTTTCCCTGTTTGATTGTATGGGCAACACGCTGAAATCGCGGCGTCATTAACATTAGGTTACATTAAACAACTTTTTGTTGCAGTCGTTTTCAAACCCCCGTAACAATCTCTCGTTGAAAGAGGGATTCGTATGCGTGCGGACTATGTAACGACCATCAACCAGCTCGACCGGGTGGCGATCTTGTCCGCAGTGGGTGCCGTCACGCCGCGCGGGCTTTTTGACGCCCAGAACCAGTTGCGGGCCCTGCCAGAATGGCGTGGCGATCTCGATCTGCTGGTCGTGTTCCAGCCCGGAACCACGCTCGAACAGATGGAGTTGCAGGACATTGCCCGCCATTCCGATCTGTTCCGCGAATGGAATGCACAGCATCGCACTGGCCCGCACCCGATGACCGCCGTGGTGACCGATTCCAAGATCTTCAACCTCGCCTGCATGATCTGGGCGACCTTGCGCCGGGATGACTGGAAGGTTGATGTCGCCTTCCATACGGATGAAGCCGCCGCCATGCGCTGGATCCATGCCAGCCGTGCCCGGGACGAAGAAAAGGCCGAGCGCCGGCAGGAATTGGCCAAGTAGTCATGGCACCCGCCGGGGTGGTCGTGTCCCTCAAACGGCTTTGCAGTGTGTGATCACAGGCAGTTGTAGACGGCCTCGATGAGGCGCATCGGGCGAGGATCGCCGGCCAGGAAGTGCTGTTGGCGATTCATCACATAGGCGCCTGACAGGCGATTGACCGGGTCGGCAAAGGCGCAGGATCCGCCCCAGCCGGAATGGCCCACCGTCTCGGCGACCGGTCCGTAGAGCTGGGCGCGCGTATTGCGCATGACGCCGGCGGCCCAGGACAGGTCAAAGGGCAGGACCTTGTCCTCTCCCGCTACGCGTTCCTCGACCAGCGCCTCCAGCGTCGCATCAGAAATGAAGCGGTTGCCGTCGAGCTGCCCCTCCATGGCGTAGATGCTCATCAGTCGGGCCAGGGCGCCCGCTGTGGCGTGGGCGTTCGCGGCCGGGAACTCGGCCATGCGCCACTCCCTGGCGCCTCGCCGACCGGGTGATGACCAGGCCTTGAGGAAGGCCAGCTCCCGCACCGGATTGACCTCGCCCAGATCGGGCATCTGGCGCGGCATGGCGTGTTCGGCGGTGCGGGCGTGCTCGCTTTCGGGCAGGCCGACATGGAAGTCGATCCCCTTGGGGCCGCAAATTTCCTCGCGCAGGATCGCCCCGATCGACCGACCGTCCGTCCGCCGTGCGAGCGCATCCGCGATGAAGCCGAAGGTGACCGGGTGATAGCCCGAGCCCTCGCCCAGCGGCCAGAGCGGTCGCTGGCGGGCAAGCTTGTCCTCGATCAGGCCGGCATCGAACCAGTCTCCGGCATCCATCGGCTCGGAAATGCCAGACAGACCGGCCTGGTGCGACAGGGCCTGGGCCACCGTAACGGCAGATTTTCCGCCGCCCGCGAATTCCGGCCAATAATCTGCAACCGGTGCGTCATAGTCGAGCAGGCCACGATCCACGAGCTTGGCAATAACCAGCGCCGCGATGGCCTTGCCGGTGGAATAGACCGGGATCAGGGTCTGGTCGGTCCAGGCCGTGGTTTTCTTGCGATCCGCCCAGCCGGCATGAATGTCGATGACGCGCTCGCCGTCGATGCGCAGCGCAAAGCCTGCACCGATTTCATCATACTGGCGCCAATTGTCGGCAAAGACGTCGCGCACATGTTCAAATCCGGGCGCGACATGGCCGTGTACATCGGGAAGCGTGAGGGTTGTCATGAACCGTGGCTAACCTGTTCCGTGGGTCCGGATCAAGCCGCGAGCGGTGATCAATCCAGCGGTGTGGCCGTCAGCCGGATATGCGGCTCTGTCACATCGCCCCGGGCGGCCACCAGCGGGAGCTCCGGGGCGCGCCATTCCCGGGCGCGCTGGATGACCGAGGCGGTAACGGAGACAGCGTGCTCGAGCGCGTCTCGTACGGGCTGGCGATTGACAAGCGCGGCGGCAAAAGCGGCGGTCAGCAGGTCTCCCGTTCCCCGGGGGACATCCATCTGGCGCTCATGTTGAACCAGCCAGGCCTGCTCCTGGTCCACATACATCACCCCGATCTCGCCGCCACAGGGGATGGAGCTGACCAGCGCCGGGCAGTCGAGCGAACGTGCAGCCCGCAGCATCGACGCTGTGTCTGTCAGGCTGCGTCGCGTGATCCGGCCGAGCTCGAACACATTGGGCGTGATCAGATCCGCCCGGGACACGAGCTGGTCGATAATCCCCGCGGCGATGGCGTTTGAGACGTAGAGGCCGTCGGGCGCATCGCCCATGATCGGATCAACGATGACAAGCGGCTTTTCGGAATAGGCATGCAGGCCGTTGTGGTGACGCGGGCTCTTGCGGATCACGTCGATCACCGACCCGGTATCATAGATCTGACCGACATCTGAGAAATACCCGGTCAGCACGACATCGGTCAGCGACAGCATGCCGTTGTCTGCCAGGCCGGAAAGCATGCCCTGGAACAGGTCCTGTTCGACTTCGCCGCCGCCGGGCGCACCCCAGCCCGGGTGCCGGCCGTACAGAACGGTGGGCACGAGCATGGTGTCCACGCCCGCCGTATTGAGCACGAAGCGGGAATTGGCACCGCCAACCATGGAGGCGGAAACATGAGAGGTCAGCAAAAGAGCCATCGGCATGAATTTTATGCTATATCGCTTCTCTGATATTCGGAATGCCCTTCATGAGAAGACTAATTCGTTCAGCACTTTTTGTGCCGGCCTCCAAACCGAGAGCGATCCAGAAAGCCGCCCATCTGGGCGCGGACATGCTCATTCTCGACCTCGAAGATGCTGTGGGTCCGGGGGAGAAGGAGGAGGCCCGCCAGGCCGTCGAGACAACGCTGCAGATCTGGGCGGGCGCGGGCGCAGTGCGCGCGGTCCGTGTCAATGCGCTGACAACGGAATGGGGTGCGGCGGACATCGCCGCTGTCGCCCGGGCGGACGCGGTGGTTCTGCCCAAGGTGGAACAGGTGGGCGATCTACACGAGGCCCGGTCGGCGCTGAACGCCCACGGATCATCGATACCGCTCTGGGCCATGATCGAAACACCGAAAAGCGTCCTGTCGGTGGCGGCCATCGCGGCGGCAACCGGGACAGGCCTCGCCGGCTTGATCGCGGGGACCAATGACCTCTCCAAGGATCTGCGCTGCAAGCCCGATCACGAGCGGATGGCCCTGATACCTCATCTCGCCCAGATCGTTTGCGCCGCCCGCGCCAGCGGGCTGTATGCGCTGGACGGGGTCTATAACCATTTTCTCGACCCCAAGGGCTTTCGGGCCGAGGCCGAACAGGGCCACGTGCTCGGCTTCGACGGCAAGACGCTGATTCATCCCAACCAGGTCGATCTCGCGCATCTGTATTTCGGCCCGTCAGCCGATGAGCTGGAATTTGCAGCGCGTGTCGTGGCGGCGTTCGCGGCACCGGAAAATGCGGGCAAGGGCGTGATTTCCCTTAACGGGGACATGATCGAGCGCTTGCATCTGGACGCGGCCAGGACGCTGCTGGCGATGGGTGGAGACAATGACGCCTAGATGGCGTTCGCAAAGAAGTTGCAGCCCCAAGGTTGAAAAACGACCCCGTTAACGGCTTTGATCGGGCGCAGAAGAAGGAAGAAGAATGACCGACTCAACAACCATTTGGCACAATCCGCGTTGTTCCAAATCGCGCCAGACCCTGGCGCTTCTCGAAGCGCGGGGCGGTGAACTTGATGTGCGTGAATACATGGACGACATGCCCAGCATTGACGAGCTGAAGGACGTCATGGCGAAACTCGGCTTTACGTCGGCGCACGAATGGCTGCGCAAGAACGAGGCGGACTACCGGGAGCTGGGTCTCAAGGCGATCGAGGACGAGGCGGTATTGCTGGATGCCATGACCAAATATCCGCGACTGATCGAACGTCCGGTCGTGATCCACGGCGACAAGGCCATGATCGGCCGCCCGCCGGAGCAGGTGTTGGAGCTGTTCTAGACTTCCGGTTCTGATCGGGGGCGTGCATCGACACGGCCTGCCCGGAGTGCCGCCATGCCGCTAGCGCGCGGCGGCTCTTATCCGCCCACGAATTTGGCGATGCGGGTTCCAAGCTTCATCAGCTTCATCAATGTCCCCTGTGGCACATCCCGCATCTGACCGTACCAGTCCGTCAGATTGCTGACGAAATCTTCCATGCGCTTGAGGCGTTCCGCCGCAACTCTCGGGGTTTCGGGGTCCTCTTCTGCATAGGCCGCACACTCCTGCAGGATGGCGACAGTCGGATCGATCTCGCGTTTCTTGCGCGCGTCGGCGATGGCCATCAGCATGTCCCAGGGTTCATGCGTGGCCACGAAATGATCGCGGCGATCGCCCAGTTTGTGCTCCAGCGACACCAGTC
>JAYZXG010000296.1:0-3385 GCA_036141435.1 Pseudomonadota bacterium
ACAGGTCGTCCTGCGCGTCACCAATTCAGCAGGCGATGAAATGGTGTTCGGCTCGATGACCTTTGTGTCGCCGGGCGTGTTTCGCGGCGAATATGAAACTTTCCGCGCACTGTTGACCGGATTGCACGAGGCGCTGCTGCCGCATCGCGAACAGGTGGAGTTTGTCGAGGGCCAGTCGATGGCCTTCATGATCACCCTGTTCGTGCTGGGTGGCCTCATCACGCTGATGGGCGCGGTCTTTTTCGTGGTGCTCTTCCTGATGCAGGAAAATGCCTATGGCCTGTTCCTGATACCGGTCACCCTGATGGGCGGCGGACTGATGCGCATGTTCTGGCCTCGCGGACCGCAGCCCTATGACCCGGAAAAATACCGGCCCGAGAACCAGTTCGACAAAGCTGCCAACCCGGACACGCCCGAGGAAGCGTGACTAGTATTCGCTCGGCATGCCCGGCGGCATGTTGCGCACCTCGAAGGTCACCGGAACCTCGCCAGCGCGCTCGAAGACCAGCGTGCCCGTGGCTTGCTCACCCTCAACGACCGTCGCGAGGCCGAACACCATCAGGTGCCGCCCGCCCGGCGTAAACACCAGCGGCCCCTCGTTATTGACCTCTTGCGCACCGATCGGACGCATCTGCATCAGGCCGTCGGCGCTCATCGTGTGGCCGTGCAGCTCGACCCGCTCTGCGCCGTCGATCCGGGCGCTGAGCAGTCGGTCGACCGCGCCCTCGCCCAGACGGACCGTGAAATAGGCCGCTGTCACGTCGCGGCCGCCCGGATGCGGCCGCATCCACGCTGCTCGCACATCGATCACCGGCGTCACGCCATCATCAGCCAGCGGCTGCATGGCCGCCATATCGCCGGCTTCGGCGTGGTGCATGTCACCATGGTCCATGCCGGCATGCTCTTCGGTTTCAGAAGCGGCACCACACGCGGCGACAGACAGACCGGCCAGAGCGACCAGCAATACAGACGTTTTGGACATTTTATCCCCAGAACCCGATGATTTCCTTGGCTTCCGTAACCACGGGTGCGGCCACGGCATTGGCGCGTTCGGCACCTGCAGCGAGGATGCGGTCAATCTCGGTCTTGTCCTCGACCAGACGACGATACTCGTCAGAGATCGGAGCGAGATATTCCACGGCCACATCAGCCAGGGCCGGCTTGAAAGCGCCAAATCCCTGACCACCGAACTCGGCCAGGATATCGGCCTTGGTCTTGCCCGTCAGTGCGGCATAAATGCCGACCAGGTTGGAGGCTTCCGGACGATCGGCCAGGCCCGCCTCTTCCGACGGAAGCGGCTCGGGATCAGTCTTCGCCTTCTTGATCTTCCTGGCGATCTTGTCTGCATCATCGTCCAGATTGATGCGCGAATTGTCCGAGACGTCGGACTTCGACATTTTCGCGGCGCCATCGCGCAGCGACATGACCCGCGCGCCCGGCCCCTGGATGACCGGTTCGGTGATCGGGAAAATCGCTTCCCCGTCTCCGTAATCACGATTGAAACGGGCCGCGATGTCGCGGCACAGCTCCAGGTGCTGTTTCTGGTCCTCGCCCACGGGAACATGGGTCGCCTTGTAGACCAGGATGTCAGCAGCCTGCAGGACCGGATAGGTAAACAGGCCCACCGAAGCGCGCTCCTTGTCCTTGCCGGCCTTGTCCTTGAACTGGGTCATGCGCTCGAGCCAGCCCAGGCGCGCGACGCAATTAAAGATCCAGGCCAGCTCTGCATGGGCGGGCACGGCGGACTGCGCAAAGATGGCGCTTTTGGACGGGTCTACGCCGGAGGCGATATAGGCGGCAGCAGCAGAGCGCACGGCGTCCGGCAGGGTCGCCGGGTCATGCGGCATGGTGATCGCATGCAGATCCACAACGCAATAGAAGCAATCCCAATTGCCATCCTCCTGCAAAGACACCCAGTTCTTCAGCGCGCCCAGATAGTTACCCAGGTGAAGAGAGCCTGTCGGCTGCATGCCGGACAGCACGCGCTGCGGGCCGGTGTAATCGGTCGGAGTATCACTCATCGAAATGCCTCGTTTGGACGGAGGGAAACAGGAGCGGCGGTCTTAGCCTTGCCTGCGCCCCGCCTCAAGCGTGTTTGTCCTTACTGGCGCTTGAGTGAGCCAAGCACCTCGGACGGGCGAAGGGCTCCGATCGCCAGTGCGATCAGCCCGTATATCCCGGCACAAACTCCGGTCACGATCACGAGTGCCAGCAGGCGGACATCCAGGAAGATTGCAGTGATCTGGTCCGCCCAGATCTCGGCGCAGGCGACAAACACACCCATGCCGATGGCGGCAATAATGATGCGCGGCAACCGGTCGCGCAGACGCGCATCCATCTCGAGCCCGCCATTGCGGCGCAGCGCCAGCAGCAACAGGATGGCATTGATCCAGCCTGCGAGGCTGGTAGCTGCAGCCAGGCCGACATGGCCAAAATCGGGATAGTTCGCCTTGATCGCCACAAACAGGGCAACACCTGCAATCACATTGACCAGCATGGAGATTGCCGCGAACCGCATGGGCGTCCGGGTGTCCTCGCGGGCAAAGAATCCCGGTGCAAACACCTTGATCAGCACGAATGCCGGCAAGCCCAGCGCGAAGGCCTGGACCGCCAGGGCCGTGCCGGTCACATCCATGGCGTCGAACTCGCCACGCTGGAACAGGCCTGACACCAGGAAATTGGGCATGACCAGCATCGCCACGGCAGCCGGCAGGGTCAGGGCCATGGAGATTTCCAGTGCCCGGTTCATGGCATTGGCGGCGCCCTGATTGTCGTCTGCGCGCAGGCGTTTGGACAGGGCCGGCAACAAGGCGACCCCCATGGCAATACCAATCACCCCCAGCGGCAGCTGATACAGACGGTCGGCGTAATACAGCAGGGCCACGGCGCCTTCCTGGAAGGACGCAATCTGCTGGGAGACGATGATGTTGATCTGGGTCACACCGGCTGCGATCGCGCCCGGCACGCCCAGCACGATGAGGCGGCGGACACCCGGCGTCAGGCGGGGCCGGATGAGCGACAGGCGGACCCCGATGCGGCGACAACCCACATACAGGAAGGCGGCCTGCAAAAGGCCCGAGAGCGTGACACCGACGCACAGGTAAAGTCCGAACCGCTCGGCATTCTCCACCTCCACGGCCTCGTTAGTCAGGGCTTCGGACAGGCTGATCCCGGCATCCCGCATGGCGTAGCCGAGAATGCTGATGAGAACGATATTGAGCAGGATGGGGGCTGCGGCGGCAGCGATGAAGCGATCGTGGGAGTTGAGCACCCCGCCCATCATCGCGGTGACCGACATCAACAGGATGTAGGGCATGGTGATCTGGGTGAACAGGATGGCCAGGTTCAGTCTCAGCCCGTCCTCATCGATCGCAAATCCCGGTGC
>JAYZXG010000297.1:0-7571 GCA_036141435.1 Pseudomonadota bacterium
GACAGCCTCCGGCGGTCCGTTCAGAACCTGGACGCAGGACCAGATGCGAGCGGCACGCCGGTCCGATGCGCTGGCGCATCCGACCTGGGATATGGGCGCCAAGATCACCATCGACAGCGCCACCATGATGAACAAGGGCCTGGAAATCATCGAGGCCTGCTGGTTGTTCGACCTGCCGGAAAGCCAGGTCGATGTCGCCGTTCATCCGCAGTCCATCGTGCATGGATTAGTGCATTATGCGGATGGCAGTGTGCTGTCGCAGATGGGCTCACCGGATATGCGGACACCGATTGCCAATGCCCTGTCCTGGCCACAGCGCATGCAGGCGCCCGTCGCACCGCTGGATTTGTGTGCCATTTCGAGGCTGGACTTCGAGACGCCGGACCTGCAGCGCTTCCCGGCGATGCGTCTCGCCCGCGAGGCGGTACAGCAGGGCGGGATCCTGCCGGCAGTGCTCAATGCGGCCAATGAAATTGCCGTCGAGGCTTTCCTGGCTGAGCGGATCGGCTTCCTGGAGATTGCCGACACCGTCGAGACGGTCATGGACATGTCCCTCAAGGACACGGATATGCCCGAGCAGCTCTCGTCATTTGACGATGTATTTGCGATCGATCATCGTGCCCGGGAACTGGCACGCGAATTGATTGCTGTTGCCGCAGCATAAGAGAGTACGGAACGTATAATGAGTGCCATCGCGGGTCTCCTGCTGGGAACATTTTCCTTTATTTTCCTCATCTCCCTGGTCGTGGTGATCCACGAGCTTGGCCATTACTGGGCCGGGCGCGTTTGCGGCGTGCATGCCGAGGCGTTTTCCATGGGGTTCGGGCCGACGCTCTGGTCTGGGCGTGACAAGCACGGCACCGTGTGGCGTGTCGCAGCCTTTCCTCTCGGCGGATATGTGAAATTCCTGGGGGATGCGGGGGCAGCCAGCGAGCCGGATGCGGAGAAGCTGGCGGAATTGCGCCAGCGCATGGGGCCTGCGGCTGACAAGTGCTATCATTTCAAGCCGATCTGGGCGCGCAGCTTCATCACGGCAGCAGGTCCGATTGCCAATTTCATCCTGGCGATTGCCATCTTTGCCACGCTGGCCCTGTCGATCGGGGGGCCGGCCTACCAGCCGGCGATCGTCGGTTCAGTGACGGCAGGCTCTGCGGCCGAGGAGGCGGGCTTTCGCGAAGGCGATGAAATCATTGCCATCAACGGCAATGAAATCACCAGCTTTCAGGAAATCATCACCGAGGTGATCTGGCGTCCCGGACAGGAAATTGCCTTCGACATCACGCGTGGCGAGCAGCAAGTGACGCTGCGCGCGACCCCGCGGGCAACCGAGGTCGAGGACGAATTCGGCGGCACCCGCACGTTCGGCCAGCTCGGCCTGGGCAATGTTCCACAACTTATCCGGCGCGATGATTACCCGCTGACACCGGTGGGCTTCGTCTCGGCGATCGGCCATGGCATCGACCGGACCTGGTCGGCGGTCTCCATGACCGGACGTTATGTCGGCCACATCGTGACGGGCCGTGCAGACGCGAGCCTGCTCAACGGGCCGTTGGGAATCGCGGAAGCCGCAGGGCAGACTGCACAGCGCAGCGTGGATGCCGGGCGCACGCCTGCGGAAAGCGCATTCTTGCTGTTTATTAATCTGGTCCAACTGGCCGGTTTTCTCTCGGTTGGACTGGGATTGGTGAACTTGCTACCGATTCCCATCCTCGACGGCGGGCATCTTGTGTATTACGCATATGAGGCAGTGGCGCGTCGTCCGCTGAGCATGAAAGCGCAGGCCATCGGTTTTCGTTTGGGGCTTGCACTTGTGCTCATGATGATGCTTTTAGCCACCTGGAACGATATTAACTACAAGCTCAGTCAATTCTTTTGATTGAGTTCAGAGAACGGCGATCTTCCATGGCGAGTGTTTTGCGTGTGCTCTTTGCAGCCCTGATGACCTTTAGCTTCGGCGCCCTTGCGTCGGCGCAGGCGCAACCGGCACAGGAGGAAGCGGCGGCCGTCCAGGCGGCTGAGCGTCCGGTGATCCGGCAGATCCTGGTGGAAGGCAATCAGCGTGTAGAATCAGACACGGTCATCTCCTACCTGCTGATCCAGCCCGGTCAGTATGCGGACGATCGTACGATCAACCTGTCCATCCAGACCCTGTTTGCGACCGGCCTGTTCTCTGATGTCCAGATCCAGGATGATGGCGAGCTCGTCACGGTCCGGGTCCAGGAAAACCCGATCATCAACCGCGTGGTCCTCGAGGGGAACCGCGCGATGGCGGATGACAAGATCACGGACGAAATCCAGGCGCAGCCGCGCGCTATCTTCACGCGTGCGCGCGTCCAGTCCGATGTCCAGCGCATTATCGAGGTCTATCGTCGCTCCGGTCGTTTCGCCGCATCCGTGACGCCGCAGATCATCGAACTGCCGCAGAACCGTGTCGACCTGATCTTCGAGATCTCCGAGGGACCGGTGACCGGTGTCAGCCGGATCAATTTCATCGGCAATGAAAGCTTCACCGACCGTCGTCTGCGTCGCGAGCTGGTGACCGAGGAGTCGCGCTGGTGGCGCTTCTTCAGCTCCAATGACAATTACGACCCCGATCGCCTCGAGTATGACCGCGAGCTGCTGCGCCAGTTCTACCAGAACCAGGGCTACGCCAACTTCCGCGTTCTTTCCTCCGTTGCGGAGCTGACGCCGGACCAGGAAAGCTTCTACATCACCATCACGATTGATGAGGGCGAGGTTTACAATTTCGGCGAGGTGACGGTTACCAGCGAGATCGAGGATCTTGATCCGGAGTATCTGGCCGCGCTGTTGCCGACCCAGGAAGGCAATATCTATCAGGGCCAGCTGATCGAGGATGCGATCGATACGCTGACTTTTGCTGCTGGCGCGTCCGGCTATGCCTTCGTCAATGTGCGTCCAATGACGCGCCGTGATCGCGAAACGCGCACGGTCGAGGTGGAATACGTCATCGACGAGGGTCCGCGCGTCTACATCGAGCGCATCGACATCGTGAACAATACGCGGACGCTGGACCGTGTGATCCGTCGCGAACTGAACATCGTCGAGGGCGATGCCTTCAACCGCGTCCTGATCGACCGTTCGCGCAACAATGTCCGTCGCCTCGGCTTCTTCGAGGAAGTGGAAATCACCGAGACGCCGGGCTCAACGCCGGACCGTGCGCGCCTGATGGTGGATGTCACGGAACAGCCGACGGGTGAGCTGGCATTCGGTGCCGGTTTCTCCTCGACGGATGCCTTCCTGGTCGACCTGTCCATCTCCGAGCGCAACCTGCGTGGTCGTGGCCAGTTCCTGCGCCTGCGTGTGTCTGCAAGTTCCCGCCGGGAAACGATCGATATCCGGTTTACCGAGCCGCGCTTCATGGACCGCAATCTCGCTGCCGGTTTCGACCTGTTCCGGGTCAATTCGGACTTCCTGAGCGAGGCGTCATTCCAGACAGAATCCACAGGTGGCAGTATTCGCCTGGGCTTCCCGGTCACGCGCCAGACCAATCTCCAGCTGCGCTACACGCTGCGTAACGACAACGTTCTGGTCTTCTCCAGCGCGTCGGCAGCGCTGGCCTCCCAGGCCGGTAACCGCACGACGTCCGTTGTTGGCTACACCTTCTCCTGGACGCGTCTGAACGATCCGATCGAACCCAGCGATGGTTTCCGTTTCGTTTTGAACCAGGATCTGGCCGGTGTCGGTGGTGATGTGCGCTATGTCCGCACGGAAATCCAGACGGCCTTCTACCACGAGCTGTTCCGTGGCTGGGTCGCAAGCTTTACCGGTAATGCCGGTTTCGCCGTGGGTTGGGGCGGCGACAGCATCCGCATTAACGACCGTTTCTTCAAAGGTGGTAACTCATTCCGCGGCTTTGACGTTGGTGGCCTTGGACCGCGCACGGTCCAGCGTGACGCCACGACGGGCGAGCTGATCCGGGGTGATTCACTGGGTGGCAGGCTTTATGCAATCGGTGCTCTTGAGTTGAGCCTGCCGAGCTTCCTGCCGGAACAATACGGTATCCGCGGGGCGCTGTTCACTGAATTCGGTACGCTGGGCATGCTCGACTCGGCGGATCAGATAGACGAGGGTGTTAGCTCGGTCTTTACAGTCGATGATCTGGCGCTGCGGGCGTCGGCCGGTCTGAGTGTCTTCTGGGACTCTCCGTTTGGCCCTGTCCGTTTCGACTTTGCAGAGGCATTCATGGCGGAAGAATACGATCGCACGGAGTTCTTCCGCTTCAGTACAAGAACAGGGTTCTAGGTTATGAAATTCATCCAATCACTTCTGCTGCTGCCAGTCGCAGTGCTGAGCCTTGCGGCTCCGGCGATGGCTCAGACGAATATTGCGGTATTCAATGAAGAGCGTGTGCTCGCGGAAAGTGCGGTCGGTCAGCATGTCCAGACGCGCCTCGCGGCAATCGCCCAGGAAGTTGAAGCCGAAATGCAGGCCCTGACGGCACCGGTCGCTCAGGAAAACGAAGCACTCAACGCGGAAACAGCCTCCATGAACCCGGCAGCCATCCAGGCGCGTCCGGACCTCATGCAGCGCATCGAGACGCTCAACCAGCAGCTCCAGGCTCTGGAAGTCCAGCGTCGTATTCGCCAGCAGGAGCTGGCCGCGACGCAACAGTCTGCTATGCGTCCGATCTACGAAGCCATGAGCCCGATCCTGGAAGAGGTCGTTGAGGCGCGTGACATCGATATCCTGCTGCGTCGCTCCAACCTGGTTTTCTCCAGCGAGGAAGTGGATATTTCTGCAGAAGTCATCAGCATCCTGAACACACGTCTGCCGACGGTCGCGGTCAACCGCGTACGCCTGCCGCAGGATGGCCAGGCGGCTCAATAAGATAGGACTGTGATTGTGGCTGATCCGAGATTTTTTGATCGGCTTGGTCCTCTGACGGTTACAGATATCGCCGCGCTTTCGGGTGCGGCGATTTCTGATTCTCGGGGGCTCGAAGTCGTTGATGTGGCTGATCTGGCGTCTGCACGCGCTGGCGCGGTCAGTTATCTGGAATCCGAGAAATTCCTGTCCCAGCTCGAGGGCAAATCTCTTGAGGGTGTGGCGCTGATAGTTCCCGCCACGCTGGCGCAGGACGCCCGGCTGTCGGGCGCGGTCCTGCTACAGCACCAGGAGCCCCGTGCGGCCTTCGCCAAGGTGGCAGCGGCACTTTTCCGGCTCAAGCAGGCCGGTTTCGACGCCGCGATTTCCCCCAAGGCACAGATTGCGCCCACGGCACGCATCGCTGCGGGCGCCGTGATCGGCGAGGGCGCCGTGATTGGAGAAGACACGGTTATCGGTCCCGGAGCCCAGATCGGCCCGGGGGTCCGGATCGGCGCGCGCACGCGTATCGGCGCCAATGCCTCGATCATCTGTGCGGATCTCGGCGAAGACTGCAACATTCTGGCAGGAGCTGTGATTGGCGAAGCCGGCTTCGGCGTTGCAATGTCCAAGGACGGTGCGATTGACGTGCCGCATCTGGGTCAGGTGATCCTGGGGAATAATGTGACGATCGGTGCCAATTCCTGCGTAGATCGCGGCGTGTTCGGAGCCACTCATCTCGGTGACGGCGTCAAGATCGATAATCTCTGCCATATCGCGCACAATGTGACCGTGGGTGCCAACACCCTCATGGCGGCGTTTGCCGGTGTGTCGGGCAGTACCACGATTGGCGAGCGGGTCATGTTCGGCGGTCGGGTCGGTGTTGCCGATCACGTGGACATCCCGTCCGACGTTATTGTTGGAGGGGGCGCTGCGGTGATGAAAAGCCTGCCATCCTCCGGTGCCTATTCAGGCATGCCGGCCCAGCCTCTGCGAGACTATATGCGCGAGGTGGCGGAAATCCGCCGCCTTGTCCGCGCCAAGAACAAGAAGAAATAGGACACGACCATGAGTGACCGCATCGAGAGCGCGGAGATCCAGACGCTCTTGCCTCATCGCTACCCGTTCTTACTGGTGGATGCCGCCGAGGACTATGTCAAAGGCGAATCCATCACCGGCATCAAGGGCGTGACGTTCAACGAACCGTTCTTCCCCGGCCATTTCCCCGGCAACCCGGTGATGCCGGGCGTGTTGATGATCGAGGCCATGGGCCAGACCGGCGCGGTCCTGATGTACAAGACACTGGGCGCTACGGCAGGAGACGCAACGATCTTCTTCATGGGCGCAGACAAGGTGAAATTCCGTGCGCCTGTGCGCCCGGGCATGCAATTGCGCATGCCGGTCAAGGTCAACGTCGCGCGCCACGGCGTGTTCAAGTTTACCGGTGAGGTCTATGCCGACGGCGTGAAGGCCGTGCAGGCAGAATTTGCGGCAAAGGCGATCGAAAACTCATGACCGCGAAAATTCATCCTACCGCAATCGTGGATCCGTCTGCTGAACTGGGCAGTGATGTCGAGATCGGCCCCTTCAGCATTGTCGGGCCCAAGGTGGTGCTCAAGGATCGCGTGCGTATCATTTCCAATGCGACGGTCGCCGGCCTGACCGAGGTCGGATCGGATTGCGTGCTCTATCCGGGCGTGCATCTGGGTCATCCGCCGCAAGATTTCAAATACCAGGGCGAGGACACAACGCTGGTCATCGGTGATCGCAATGTCATGCGCGAGAATGTCACCATGCATCCGGGCACCAGCGTGGGTCGGGGTACAACGCGCATCGGCGATGACGGCTACTTCATGGTGGCCTCGCATGTCTCCCATGACAGCCAGGTTGGCAACCGGGTCGTCTTCGCCAACGGAGCCGCCATCGGCGGCGGCACGACCGTTGATGATCATGCCATCCTGGGCGGTTATGCCGGCGTACACCAGAACAGCCGTATCGGGCGCCATGCGTTCATCGGCGCCATGGCGATGGTCACGGCAGATGTCATTCCCTATGGCTCGGTGATCGGCAATCACGCGCATCTGGCCGGACTCAATGTCGTCGGTCTCAAGCGCCGCGGCATGCCGCGAGACACGCTGCGCGACTTGCGGGCGGCCTATCGCCTGTTGTTCGCCGAGGAGGGCACCTTCCAGGAACGGCTCGAGGACGTGGCCAAGGACTATGCCGACAATGCTCCGGTCAAGGAGATCCTCGACTTCATCCGAGCGGACGCCAAGCGGTCGCTGTGCATGCCCCATGGCTAGCGACGGGCCTCATTCGCAGCGCTGGCAGCGGCTGGGCATCCTCGCCGGTGGCGGGGACTTGCCACTCGAGCTGGCACTGGCCTGCCAGGACAGTCACCCCTTCGTTGTGACGCTCAACGGTCACGCGGACCGTGATTATACCGCCTTTGATCATCAGGACATGTCGATCGGACAAATCGGCGGGATCGCGAAAGTGCTCAAGGCCGCTGGCTGCGACACCGTCTGTTTTGCCGGCTATGTTCAGCGTCCGGATATCAAGTCACTCAAGCTCGATACGCGGGGCCTGATCATGGTGCCCAAGGCACTGGCGGCCAGACGCAAGGGTGATGACGCGCTGATCCGCGTCGTCGTTGAAGAATTTGAAGGCCAGGGCTTTGCCGTGGTTGGTGCTGATGAGGTCTTGTCGGCGCTCGCGCCGGCCCTCGATGGCGGGGTTGATGCGCC
>JAYZXG010000298.1:0-2563 GCA_036141435.1 Pseudomonadota bacterium
ATTCTTGTTGAAGCTGAAACCACCGGCGGCCTGCGAGCCCAGCAGCGGATCGGCACGGGCAAACTCGATCTGGGTCACGGTGAGGTCGTCCTGGCGGGCGTCATTGCTGACAAAGCCCATTGCCGCGCGGACCAGCGCTTCGATCTGATCGATTTCAGCCTGCGGACGAGCCGTCCAGCTTGTGGTGCCATCCTCATTCATGGTGACGACACCGTCCACGGCAACAGCCACCGCCAGGCGATTGATGGAGCCGGCCTCGATGATCTCGGTGCGTGTGGTGTTTGAAATCTCGTAATTGACTTCTTCGGTGGACACTTCGCGTTCGGATGCCGACTGGGGGCCGCCTGCGTCAGTACCGCCGTCTGGCAGGTTCTCCGAGGCGGAGACTGCATTGGCACTTCCACCATCGGTGTCGCGTGAAGATTCATTGTTGCGCTGACGAGAGAGCAGGACCTGTCCATTGGGGTCGAAGATCTGGGAGCTCTGGGTCACGCTCTGACGGTTCAGTTCAGCGGTGACCTGGACCCGTGCAGCGCCCGGCCCGACGACGCCCTCGACCAGATCGAGGATGTTCCGACGCAGGGTTGCCTCCAGCGCAGACTGGCGCTCATCCATCAGGATACTGGTCGCGCCTTCTTCCTCGGTCGCTGCCGCAAGCAGGCGGCCGCGATCATCGGCGATGGAGATATTGGTGGCTTCCAGACCTGCACCACCAGCAACAATATTGCGGATGACCCGGATCTGTTCGGAGTTCAGCGTGCCGCTGGCGCTGATCGTGATGGCCGCGGTCGGTGAGGCCTGGTCACGCGCAAACAGGCGGCGTTCCGGCAGGTTCAGGTGAACCCGCGCCGCGCGAACATAGTTGAGGGACTGAAGCGTGCGGGCCAGCTCGCCCTCGAGTGCGCGCTTGGCGTTGAGGTTCTGGACAAAGCTGGTCTGGCCAAAGCTGTCCTGGCGATCGAACAGTTCGTAACCTGCAGAGCCGCCGATCGGACCTTCGCTGGCGAGACGAACGCGGGCCGCGTCGATCTGGTCGCGCGCCACATAGATGGCCGTGCCGCCCTCGGTGATCTCATAGGGGATGTTTGCCTGATCGAGCAATTGCCCTGCGGCCACGGCCTGGGCCGGATCGAGGCCCGCCTGCAGCAGCGATTGCGAGCCGCCGCCCACGGCACTGGAAAAATATACAAGCGCAGCGGCAACACCGGCGGCCAGGCCGAAAATCGCGGCCAACCGTCCAACACCAAAAGCTCTGATCTGATCAAAAAGCGCGTTCACTGGTCATCCTGCCCAAACAATTCGTGTGCTCCGTAGCGAAGCACTGGGCAGAATTTTCCTACCAGTCTCGTAAACGAGGTATTAAGAAGCGCGCATACGTCATTAATCCTGATGAAGTTTTCTCATCAGAACTGCCTAACGTACTGAAATTTGGTGTGATGAACGGTGACCCAAGGGGGGAGAGGGCCACCGCTCACGCAGCCACCGGAAAATCCGGTGCTATCGGTAAGTCTGCAGACGTGTCGTGCGCAGACCCGCAAGTCCATGTTTGTCGATGGAGCGCTGCCAACCGAGGAATTCCTCCACGGTCAGCGAATATCGTGAGCAAGCATCTTCCAGTGAAAGCAAGCCGCCGCGAACTGCGGCTACAACTTCTGCCTTGCGGCGTACCACCCAGCGCTGAGTCTCCGGCTTGGGAAGATCCGCAAGCGTAAGAGGGCTTCCATCCGGTCCAATGACGTAGTTTTCTTTTTTAAGGCGCGGCTGCATGTCCGGTCCCCGTTTGTTTTTGTTTATGGTGTGACCCTAGCCCAAGGCCTTTAACATCCGCCTAAACCTCTGGGTAAATTTGTGTTTAACGCTTGCGGGGAAATCCGAATAAAACTCGCATAAGATTTGACCGATCGCGTTTACCCAAACGCAAGGCGCAATAAAAAAGGGCCCCGCCGCGGCGGAGCCCTTAGTTAAAAGCGTCAGGTGATGGATTAACGCTTCATCCGGATGGCTTCATCGAGCATCTCATCAGCGGTCGTGATGATTTTCGAGGAAGCGGAATAGGCGCGCTGCGTCGTGATCAGCGTGGTAAATTCCGTCGCCAGGTCGACATTGGAGTTTTCCAGCGTGGACGAGGCGATCGTTCCCGCGGAGCCCAGACCCGGCTGGTTCAGCGTGTAGGTGCCGGATTCCGGCGTTACCGTATAGGTGCCGCCGGACTGGGCCTGGAGGCCGTCCGGGTTCACGAAGGTCGCGACCGGGATCTGGTAGACCTTGCGGATGATGCCGTTGTTGAACTTGGCGAAGACGAAGCCTTCGTCATCCACTTCCACGCCCGCGAAGTTACCGAAGGCAGAACCGTTCACATTGGTGGAGAGCAGGGCAGACGGGCTGTCATACTGCGTGAAACCACCCGGAGAGTTCGGATCGCCGAAGTCCAGTTCGATGGTCTGGGCGGCGATGCCCGTTGCAGCGGACCACTGGAAGTCATTGGCACCGAGCGCAGCGACATTGTCCGACGCCAGGAAGTTCATCGTGGTCGGCAGTGTCGTGTTTGTTGAGTCCAGGCGAC